>JAQTZZ010000016.1 GCA_028687545.1 Candidatus Wallbacteria bacterium | reverse complement strand
AGATCTTCTTGGCTTCGGCATAATTACCCTGCTGGAAAAGAATGTACGCTTTCTTTTCCTGGGCCGGCAGATAATCAGGGTTCTTTTGAATTATCTCTGTCACCAGGTCCATGGCTTCAGCGTATTTTTCCTGACGGGTATAGAGTTCCACCAGGTTGAACTTCTCGTCAATGTCTGTGGGCATGAGTTCAACGATTTTCTTCTGGATCTGAAACAACTTTTCCTGGTTATTCTGTTCCTGATAAACACGGCGCATCAATTTCAGGGTTTCCAGATTCTGGGGATCGAGTTCCAGGGCTTTCTGCAAAACTTCAAAAGCCTTGGCATCGTTTTTCTGATTGAGGTATGCTTCTCCGAGTAAAGCAAGCACCTTGACATTTTCCTGCCCTGCAGCTCTGGCTTTTTCAAGATAATTGATCACACCGTCCCAGTTTTTCTTGTTCGCTTCAAGCCGGGCGAGACCCTGGTAATTGTTCTTGACTTTTTTCTGGAGCTCCGCGTCCAGGGCTGCGATCTCCGGGTCGCTTCCTGAGAATTTGCTTTGATAATTCTGGTAAATCTCAAAAGCCTTGAGTATATCCTGGTCGATCAGGTTCCGGACTAGGGTCAGAAAGACTTTTTTATCGAACTCGTTCTGTGACAGGTAATTCTCAAGCAGTTCCAGACCATCCGTTTTCTTTCCCGATTTTTCCTTGAGGGCATAGACCTGCAGCGCGAGATCAGCGCCCGGATTGATCTGATAGGCTTCCTCAAGGTATTCCAGCTTTCTGCTGTCATTCTTCTCGTGTTTGGAGAGATAATCCAGAACCTCGGTCAGAGCCTTTTTAGCCTCCGCATTGTCAGGTGCGATACTGTGAGCTTCTTTCAGGAATTCCAGACTGTCCCTCTGCTTTTTTCGATCCTTCAGTGAAACACCCAGGTTGTAAGATGAGTTGAAATAATAGTCGGTGACGGATTGGTATGATTTGTCATTCTGCCAGATAGAGTAAAAATATTGTCTGGCTGCACGGTAATTATTTTCGTTATAAGCTTTGACACCGGCCTGGTACATTTTTTCCTTTTCCGGCTCGGTCAGAACCTCGGACTTGGGAGTGATGGTTCTGGGTTCCTCTTCACCACGTCTTTTGCAGCCAGTGAAAATCAAAGAGACCATGATTATCAGCAACAGCAGTTTCTTCATTATGCCCCCTAAGATTACTTGGAATTGTTTTCTGAAATTGTATAAAATGGCCGGCTCAAATGCAAGGGTCAGGATAAAAGGTCCGGCGGCCGGAAGGCGGCCGTGAGATAAGGAAGCCGGAAGGTTAAGAGGTATTAGAAAAATATTTCTTTACATTAATTCTCATTTTTTTTATCCTGTGGAAGCTAGTGGCAATCAAGTGGTAAATTGTGGTAAATTGTGGATGCCGGGGACCACTACCGCTGCCCGCTTGAATCGCCCGCAAAAACGCCCGTTTGAATTCCTTAAACCGTTATCCTTCTCCCCGGCGACTTTTAGAAGATGTTTCCATCCGGCAAAGCTCGGATGGAATTACAGCTTCTTACCCCCGCAGCACAGCGGAGTGGGGTTAGAAGCCAAACATATGTCAGGTAAAAACTATGATTTCAGAGTTCTCTGGTGAATACACCCACAACATCGATCAGAAAGGCCGTTTGATCCTTCCTTCCCGTTTCCGCGAACAACTGGGTGACAAATTCGTGGTCAATTACGGCCTGGATTCCTGCCTGGTCATTTTTTCCCTCGATGAATGGCGGAAATATCTCGACAAGCTCAGCAGTTTGTCAGACAGGAAAAGTGAAAACAGGCAGTTTCTGAGAGTCATACTCTCCGGAAAATGCGAAGTGGAGACAGACTCTCTGGGAAGATTCACCATACCTCTGAATCTCAGAGAAAAAGCCGGCATCACTAAGGAAGTGGTGATCATCGGAGCAGGGACGAAAATCGAGATCTGGAGCAAGGAGAACTGGGAGCCATACTTCCGCGAGGCAATCGAAAACTACGAAAAGAACGCAGAAAAAATCGATTTCGACTGAAAATCTCAGAATATAATGAAATTGGATATTTCCAGACATCAAAGCGTACTGGTCAACGAAGTGATTTCTCATCTGGTCGTAAAACAGGAGGGAATCTATGTGGATTGTACGCTGGGATTCGGCGGGCACAGTTCCGCGATCTTATCCAGGCTCGGCCAATCCGGCAGACTGATTGGAATTGAATCTGATCCCGAGACTTGCTCCGAAGCGAGATTGAAAGTAAATGATCAGAGATTCGAGGCTGTGCTTGGCACATACCAGAAAATCGACTTTCATCTCATCGAACGTGGAATCACTAAAGTGGATGGTATCTTCGCCGACCTTGGTGTTTCCTCAGCCCAGCTCGACCAGCCGGGAAAAGGCTTCAGTTTTCGGCTGGATGGCCCACTCGACATGAGGATGGATCCGGATCTGCAGACAGCCGAGGAAATCGTAAACACCTGGTCCACGGAAGATCTGGCACGGATTTTCAGAGAATACGGGGAAGAACCAAAAGCCTGGAAAATCGCTACAGCCATTGAAGAAGAACGACGGCGAAGCAGAATCGTCTCCACAGTTCAGCTCGCAGAACTGGTTCACAGGGTCTATCATTTTCAGAAAGGCAGGATCGATACTGCCACCAAGATCTTCCAAGCGCTCAGAATCACAGTCAACCATGAACTGGAAAATCTGGAAACGCTGCTCTCCAAATCACAGCGTCTCCTCAATTCCGGCGGCAGGATCGCAATCATCAGCTATCACTCCCTTGAAGACAGAATCGTGAAAAATTTTTTCCGCGATAAAAGTAGAAGCTGCACCTGCCCCAAAGAGTTGCCAGAATGCCGCTGCGGTGGTATAAAGTTAATGTCTCTCATCACCAGAAAATGCATTTTTCCGGATGAGAACGAAATCAGCCTAAACCCCAGGTCCCGGAGCGCCCGCCTGAGAGTGGCGGAATATCTGGGAAGTAAGACAGAAACATGAGAAAAGATTCGGTGTTTTCTCGAAAATCAATTTCAGTCTATATTACAGGACTGATTCTGTTCTCTTTTCTCCTGCTGCTCTATATATGGGAAGGAACGATCGCAGTGGAAAAGAATTTCCAGTATAAAAACTGTCAGAAGGAAAACCTGGAGCTGCAGAAACGTCTTTCCCAGCTGGAAATTAAGTACAACAAGGAATCATCCGTAAGCAACATCGAAAAAATCGCCAAAGAACGCCTGCAGATGGTATACCCTGAAAAAATCCAGTTCATCGTCAGACCCCCGAAATGAAAAAAAGGGTTTCTCCATTCATTTCATTGCCGAGGCTGTTAATCTTTCTGATCGCAATGAATCTCTCGTTCATCATCATCTACTTCAGGCTCTATCAGCTGCAGATAATCCAGCACGACAAATGGCTGGAATTCGGGAAGAACGAATACAGCCGCAGCCTTAAAATCAGTAAACGCCGCGGGGATATTTTCGACGTGAAATTGAACAAACTGGCTACCAGCGAACCAGTTTATTCCGTGTTCATTGACCCCAAGGATTTTTCCACATGGAAACCGGCTGATCGCAAAAAATTCCTTGAACTCTATGCCCCTGCCATCGGAACAGATCCGGCCAAGCTTCAGGCCAAACTGGATTCACTCAAACGGTCCAGATTTTACTGGCTGAAACGCCAGATGACTGACGAGCAGCATGAGGCTCTTGCCAAAACGAAATTCGAGGGTGTTTTTTCCAAACGTGAATATGCCCGCCGTTACCCGGAAAAATACCTGGCGGGTCAGCTGCTTGGCTTTGTCGGCATGGACGACATGGACATCCTCGACAACAAAGGACTGGAAGGTCTGGAATATCGCTACAACGATATCATCGCAGGCAAATTCATCTATTCCTCCCCAGACCAGGAGGCGAAACTTGATGAGGATCAAAGCCCTTCGATTGTGCTCACCATCGACAGCGTGATCCAGAACATCTGCGAAACCGCACTGGAGTCAGCCTGCACCACGCACGAAGCGGTCAGCGGCCAGATCCTGGTGATGGAACCGAAAACCGGCCGGATTCTGGCCATGGCCAATTTTCCCTACTTCGACCCCAACAATTACCACGATTATTCCCCCAACGCCTATAAAAACCATATCGTCACCGATCTTTTCGAACCAGGATCCACTTTCAAACCGGTCGCCATGTCCGGCGCTTTGACGGAAAACTGTATCCAGCTTGACGAAACATTCCACTGTGACGGGAGTTTCATGGTACCCGGAGATCCCGGCAAACCGATCCGCTGCCTTTCAGCCCATGGTGACCTTATCCCAAGCGACATCATTGCCTTTTCCTGCAACCCCGGCATCAGCCAGGTGGCACTCCAGCTGGGAGAGAAGAATCTTTACAAATTCATCGAGGCTTTCGGATTCTTAGACCCTTCGTTTCTCAAACTGCCCGGGGAGATGTCATCTTTAGTGATCCCCTGGGAAAAATGGTACAAACGTGATCTGGCATCGATTTCTTTCGGCAACGCCATTGCTGTGACCGGACTGTCTCTGACAAGAGCTTTCTGCGTCTTCGCCAACCAGGGGATCCTGATGGAACCAATGCTGCTGGAAAAAATCCTGAATTCCAGGGGTGAGACTATTCAGGAGTTTAAACCTCAGATAGAACATAAGGTGCTCGAACCTGAAATCGCCGGAGAAATCATGCAGATGCTGGAATCGGTCATAGCCAAGGGTTCCGGCAAACGCGCTAGTATCCAGGGCTACAAGATCGCAGGTAAGACCGGAACCCCGCAGATTGCGGGAGTCGGCGGATATACGGAAAACAAATATCTTTCGATTTTCATCGGAATTGCTCCCAGCGACAATCCGAGGATCTTGTCCTACATACAGATAGCAGAGCCGAATCCGGAGAAATCGCACACCGGCGGC
Source organism: Candidatus Wallbacteria bacterium (assembly GCA_028687545.1). Taxonomy (NCBI): domain Bacteria; phylum Candidatus Walliibacteriota; species Candidatus Wallbacteria bacterium. The sequence goes on along the minus strand of JAQTZZ010000016.1, from coordinate 68,877 downwards.
TACATTGCTGCCCCTGTATTCGCGGAGATCGCTGAAAAAATCCTGCGCTATCTCGAAATTTTCCCGATACTCCCGAAAACAATCGAACGTCCAGCAGCTGAAGTGGCAACTGTACCCCTTCTGACTCCCAATTTTGTGGGATTGAGCCTCAAGGAAGTTGAAATGGAGAGAAAGAGCAGTACCCTTAAATTCAAGTTGATGGGCGACGGAGATCTGGTGATCTTCCAGCTTCCCAGAGCAGGCTCTCCAGTCAGCGAAAACGTGGACGTCAATCTTTATCTTGGCGAACGTTCGCTCTATGAAAAACTTTACAGCAAAGGCCATAACACCATGCCTAACTTCATTGGAAAAACCCTCAAGGAAGTGGTAAATTTATTAAAAGACTGGGAAAATCCCATCCAGATCAAGGGTCATGGCATGGTTGAATTCCAGATCCCTCCGGGAGGGACTAAAATCACACCGACCTCGGAAATCGAAATCCGGTTGTCATCAGCATCTGAAAGGAATGATTATGAAACTCAAGGCTCTAGCGGAGAAGTATCCACAACTGAAGTTTATTAATCAAAGGGAAGATCTGGATCTTCAGTGGATATCCGAGAACTCAAACCTGATCCCAGAGGATCCCTGGATTTTCGTGGCCAGGAAAGGGCAGCGCAGCAATGGCTGGAATTTCGCTGAAGAAGCCATCCGCAAAGGAGCGAAAGCGATCCTGTCAGACATCCAGCCAGAGAAAAGCTATCCGGTACCTGTGCTGATCTGCGAATCTCTTGTCGACTTCCTGCCGGACTTTTTCCCCTTCTTCTATGATTATCCTGAACACAAAATGTCTGTGATCGGAGTCACAGGCACCAACGGGAAAACAACCACCACCTACCTGCTGGAAAATGTGCTTAAAAATTCTGCCCGGCTTGGTACTACCAACATCCGGGTGAACGATGAACTCTTCCCCACCAGTAACACAACTCCTGATCTGTCCACGATTTATTATTACCTGAACCTGGCTGCCCGCAGAGGAGTCACGCATTTCATCATGGAAACCACCTCTCACGCGATCAAGATGGGGAGGCTCGGTTGCCTGGAATTCGATGCCCTGATCTTCACCAATTTAGGGCGGGACCACTTGGACTATCATCTCACTCTGGAAGATTACGAGGCGACCAAAATCTCCCTGTTCACTTCTTCCCTGTCCTATCAGCGTAAAAAGTGCATGTATTTTCTCAACACCGACGATTCCACCGGAAAAAAAATCCACTCTCTCCTTTGCAGCGCAGGCAGGAAACCCTGTTCATGCTCTCTGATCGATCAGCAGGCAGATTTTTACGCTCAGATAGTGGAACTCTCTCTTTCAGGCTCGCGTTTTTTAATCGGCGGTCATTTATATGCTATTCCTCTACTCGGTGAATACAATGTCTTTAATTCGCTGCTGGCAATAGCCTGCTGCCTGAAGCTGGACATTTCCCCGGAAACGGTCTTTTCGAATCTTAAAAATTTTCAGGGAGTCCCCGGCAGGATTGAAAAAGTTGCTCAGGCAGTTGACAAAAACATCATCATTGATTACGCCCATACTCCCGAAGGCCTCCAGAATGTACTGGCTACGCTCAGAGAACTTATCCCCGGCGAGAAACTCTACCTCGTCTTCGGCTGCGGCGGCAACCGGGACAGGGGAAAGCGGGCTGAGATGGCCAAAATTGCTGCCGCCTATTCCGATTTTGTGATAGTCACGGACGACAACCCCAGATTTGAAGAACCTCAGATCATCACTTCGGAAATCGTGGACGGTTTTCCGGCTGAATTCCGTTCGTTCCTTGTCAAGCAGCCCCGCAAGGAAGCAATCCGCTTTTCGCTCTCACTGCTCAAGGGCAGGGACATCCTGCTGGTCGCCGGAAAAGGTCACGAAAACTACCAGGAAATCAAAGGAGTGCGTTACCCATATTCAGATCTGGAAACCATCAACTGCTTCCTGAACTCCAACGAGGCAAAATGAGAGTATCCGCAAGCGGAGACAAGTATATTCTGGGGATCATCCTCACTCTGCTCGCCACCGGGCTGGTGATGGTTTACAGCTCCAGCCATATCTATGCCTACGAGCGGTTTCACGACAGCAACTACTTCCTGAAAAAAAGCCTGATCGCGATTTCCGTCTCTCTGGTTTTCTTTATTTTCTTCGCCAACTTTCCCTATCAGAAACTCCGCAACTATTCCATCCCGCTCTTCGCTTTTTCTCTGTTCACCCTGGCCGCCATTTTCATCTTTCCCAGCTTTGCCCCGAGGATCGGGGGTGCAACCCGCTGGATCAGGCTGCTGGGTCCGATCCAGTTCCAGCCTTCTGAAGTGTCAAAACTTGCAATCATCCTCTATCTGGCTGCCCTTTTTTCCAAAAAGAAAACCGCTCCGGTCGACTATCTGCATGCCTGCGGAGTAGTAGGTATCACCTGCCTCCTGATCCTGAAGGAACCTAATTTTTCCACCGCATTCCTGCTCGGCATGCTGGCCATGATCATCATTTTTTTCAATGGGCTCAGCCTGAGCATTTTCACCGGCAGCTTACTGCTGATAGGAGTCGTGGCTTTTCACCACATGCGGACTGCTGCATACCGCTGGCAGCGCATCACGGGTTTTCTTGATCCCTGGCAGGACCCATACGGCAGCGGCTACCACATTATTCACTCTTTAATCGCCATCGGATCCGGCGGCTGGTTCGGGGTGGGGTTGGGAAATTCCCTGCAGAAATTCAATTATCTGCCTGATCCGTTCACTGACTTCATATTCTCCATCATCAGCGAGGAACTGGGATTCGTGGGTGCAGGCATGCTTGTCCTGCTCTATGTATTATTGATGCACAGGATGATCCGCATCATTATCGCGATCAAGGACAAGTTCGCGTTCCTTTTGCTGATCGGCATCATGAATACATTACTGTTGCAGGTGTTGATCAACATCGGAGTCACGGTCCGGCTCTTTCCCACCACAGGCGTGACCCTGCCCTTCATCAGTTTTGGCGGCTCGTCGCTGGTGATCAACATGGTGATGCTCGGGATCATCTACAATATCTCCAAGAATATCGACCATCAGGGTCAGTCCAGGGAAGAACAATAAATATTTGAAAAATCACTTGATTTCAGGCATTATAATTTTACCAATATCTGGAGGAAGGAATGGCAAATGAAAGTAAGCTGAATGTAGGACATCAGGAATTCTGGGACAAACATTTCGAGCATATCGGACCTGAAACAATTAAAAAATTGATTCCTGAATATTGTTCCCAGGCCATGAAAAAGCTTTCCTCTTATGGCTGCAAGAGAGTGTTGGAACTTGGCTCCGGCGGCGGCCGTTTCAGCATCATGCTCGCCAAAAACGGATTCAGCATGAAAGCCATCGATTTTTCCAAGAATGCGATCAAAGTCCTGAACGATCTCGCCACCCTTGAAGGAGTAAAAGTGGATACCGAGGTCAGCTCTGCCCAGAATTTCGACCCGGATTCCGAGCCCTTTGATGCCATCATCTGCTGGTTTATCCTCGATCACATGCCTCTGCATGAAACAGCCAGGATCGTGAACAACTTCAAGAAAAACCTGTCGCCCGGAAAAGGTGTGCTGCTGGTCTCATTTGACGGACCCAGCGACGACATCTGCAGCGATCGGTTTGAAGTACTGCCTGACGGTACCAGGTGCTATATCAAAGGTGATTTCAAAGGCTTGCTCTGGAGATATACCTCAGACCAGGAGATTTATAAACTTTTCCAGGATTTCGAACAACTTGAATTTGAGAAAGCTGAATGCGGCAGCCGCATCGTCTGGTTGAAAGCCCGCTGAAAAGGAGCTTTTGAACGAACGTGAATCTGATTGTTTTGCTCCTCTGTTTTCTTGCCCCCGGCATTCTTACCGCTGGAGGTACAGCTCCTAAAATCACTGAGGAATCCCCGGTCACTATCATCGAATCAGAGTCTCTGCCGGCAATCTCAAATTCCAGAGAAACCCAGATTGTTCCTTCAAGCTCCAATGTAGAAGTTTCCTCACCTTTAGCGAACGACCATGCCATAGTAACCACATCTTCCTCAGGCAGCATGAATACCCTGCCGTTTTCCACCTTCGTGACTGCCGCCACTTCCTCCTCTCGCGAAGTGCATGGCGGGATCTTAAAAATCAACATCAACACCGCGCAACTTGAAACTCTCCTCAGAGCGCCCGGGCTGGACATGAGCTCAGCCATGGCGATCATCGATTACCGCACGAGCAATGGAAACATCCAAAGCCTGGACGATCTGATGAATATTTCGCGGCTGAACAGAGTTAATTTTTCCAGATTCCGCAGATTCATCACAGTCAGCGATCTGGACTTTAAAATCAAGCTCAAGGTAGAGTCACTGGTTGAGGACGAGATGGTTTTTCTGGGGGTCAATCCCGAGGAAGCGGGAAAACTGTTCAGGCATTTCAGGAGGATCAAGCGCCCCCTCAATACGGCTGAAATCGGCCGGAAGTACCCTGAAGTTCTGGAGATACTGAATCCATACCTTCTCCCCTGACAGCCCAATCCCCAGGTCGTTTTTCAAGAGCCAGCATACATTTCAGGCCTGCGGTCTGAGAAAAGATCATTGTATCTGTTGATTTTTTTCGAGTCAGCGAGGGACAGGTCGATCTCCACGAACTGCAGGGATTCTTCATCTGTTCCGGCACAAATCAGACGTTCCGCCCGTGGCGATACCACCTGACTCTTTCCGATGAAGTAATAATCTTCCGCCGCGTTCGTTTCCCTGCCGATGCGGTTGCAGGTAATTGAGAACACCCTGTTCTCCAGGCTTCTGTAAAGCATGGCTTCAGGGCAGTATGGGAGGACCAGGTTGGCGGAATGGGCAATGATCTGGGCTCCGCGCATGGCAAGAGTCCTCGCGGATTCAGGAAAAAACCAGTCAAAGCAGATCATCATGCCCAGGGAAAAATCGCGCCTGAAAACCTGAAAACCGGTGCTGCCCGGCTGAAATACATCCTTTTCACGATAAAACAGATGGGTCTTCTGGAATTTTCCGATAAAACCTTCCGGGCCGAGATAAAATGCGCTGTTAAAAAGTTTTCCTGTCTGGAGTTCCGCCACTCCTGCCACGAGATAAAGTGAATTGCGGCGGCAGAGATCTGAAAGCTCCAAAATGATGGGGGAATCCGGAATTTCGACAGCATGCGGAAGGATCTCTTGAGGAGTCAGGAAATTGTAACCTGAAAAGCACAGTTCAGGCAGTACGATCAGCGTATTGTGGACATCGGCCAGTTTTTCAAGAACGCAGTCCAGGTTTTTCCGGTTATCGCCGAATACAGGCTGAAACTGATAGAATCCTGCATTGATTTTCATTTTACACACTTCATGCCATTGCCTTCGGCAGGACGCGATAAATCGCGTCTCTACATCGTTTATCTCCCTTGTATGTGCCCCATCAGTTGCCTGGCTTTTTCCAGGTCCGGTTCGATCTCTAAAGCCAGCTCGCATTCCCTTCCGGCGGATTTTTTATTTCCTTTGAGATAATATACATACCCTTTTAAATAGTGATTTTCAGCCTGCAGGTTGCAGATCCTGGTTTCAATTCCGGACAGGGCGCGGGCGATTTCTTCAACTTCAGCCCGCAGGGAATCAAGGTCTTCCTCGATCTTTTTCACTCTCAGCCTTTTTTCAGGTTGTTCTGCGGAAACAGCCTTGGCCTGCTGTTTTGGGAGAAGATCGATCCTGAGAGGAGCGGCGTGATTCTCAGTTTTTCTGGCCATCATCATACGATCAGGTGTAGGAATTCTGTCCATTCCGGTTTCAAAGGGATGTTCATGGATCACTCCGGGATTCTCATCCTGTGAACTGCTCTTTTCAATTTCAAGGTCAGCCTTGTGATTTACTTCACTAGAAAACTGGATCCTGTCAAGGCTGTTCTTTAATTCAGACAACACCACAGGTTTTTCCATGTAAAAATCAATCAGCCGCGGTTCGAGCTTTTTATCGCCCCTTTCCCAGAAAGCCATTATTTTCAGTTGTCTTTTCTGCTTGTGCTGCCAGAGTTTTTCGAAAAATCTGACCCAGTTCTCCTCGCCGATCACATAATCAACTATTAAAAGCCAGGGCTCCTGCTCCTCCAGAGCTTTGAACAACTCAGCCTCCTGCCAGTAGGTAAGCACCTGGAAATTATAGAAATTAAGGAAATCGGTGATTTCCCTGGCATAGAAATATTTCCTGGTAAAGAAAACAATGGTCTTCATCAAATGAACTCCGGCTTGCCTCTGAACTGGAATCTGCCGTCCTGTGACAGCTCAAGAAAGCTCTCGTCTGAGACGACCAGACGGCCTGCACGTATGACCTTTTTTACCCTGCCCTTCATCCGCAGACCTTCATAAGGATTGAAATCGCACGCCATGTGAAGGCCTGTCTGCCTCAGCTGCCATGATTCCTCCGGATCGAACAGCACAAGGTCAGCGTCGAATCCCACTTGAATCCAGCCCTTGTTCCTGGACAACCCGTAAATCCTGGCTGCATTGGACGAAGTCAGGCGTACCAGATCCTGCAGACTCAGGAGCCCTTTATCCACACCAAAAGTATACAATATGGGAAGAATTGTTTCTACACCGGGCAACCCGAAATACAGCTTGCGGAAATCTTTTCCCCACTTATCCTTGTCGCGTCTCCAGAACGGGCAGTGATCCGAGGAAACAACCTGCAGATTTCCAAGGGCTAGCTGTTCCCAGAGAATTTCCTGGTCGCGTCTTTTCCTGACAGGGGGGCAGGTGGCAAAAAGGTAGGCGTTCAATCCTTTGTAAATGGAGTCGTCAAGCAGGAGATACTGGGGACAGGTCTCTGCCATCACAGGCACTCCCTCGGCACGTGCCTTTTTCACCTGCAGTGCGGCATCACCCGAGGAAAGATGCAGGATCATGGTCAGGGTTCCTGTTTTCCGGGCGAAAAAGATCGCACGGTCTACAGCTTCCTCCTCCACGATCACCGGACGCGCTTCCAGGTGGGCTGAAGCGTCCAGATGTCCGGAGTCTACCTGATCTTCGGTAAACTGATCGAGCAGTGCTCCGCTTTCCGCATGCAGGATCAGAATTCCTTTGTCATGCAGCCCCTGCATCAATCGATGCAGCAGCCCGTCGTCATGCCGTTCGCCGCTTCCCTTCCCGCACATGAAAAATTTAAAACTGTTCACTCCATTCGTAAGCAGCTTTTCAATTTCCTCCTGATAAGAGTTGCTCCAGCTGTTGACTACTGCGTGTAATCCGAAATCAGCGTAAGTGTTGCCGCTGATCTCTGAAATACGATTCTCCCAGGTGGAGTAAAGAGGCGTGCCTGGCTTCTGGTTCGTAAAATCCAGGAAGGTAGTCACTCCCCCGAACAAAGCCGCCCTTGAACCAGTGAGAAAATCGTCGCTCGAAAAGGTATCTCCGACTGGAAGATGAAAATGCACATGCGGATCAATCAAGCCGGGAAAAATCAAGGCTTCTCCGGCATCAATCGTGGTCCTGGCCTGGCCGAGATCATTTCCGATTGCAATGATCTTGCCGTCCCTGATGCCGATATCCGTGTAAATCAGACCATCCTGGGTGACGATCCTGCCTCTTTTTACTATCAGATCCATGCTTCAGCCTCCAATCCCAGTTCCTTGATGATTTCGCTTCCGGGGAATCCGAACTCGTTCATTCCCCGCTCTGAATAATAAAGAAAAATAGTGCGCTGAAAATCAGAGAAATAATTCCTGTCATCGAAGATTTTCGGTTTAACCAGCATCCTCCATGAAATCCGCTCATAGGGGAACGAAGCGCGTTTTAAATTGAAAATCCGCTTCAGAATGTAAGCTCTGCGGGAGGCAAGAAGCAGAGAGCTGAAACTCATCCCGCTCCCTAATCCCTTGAAAATCTGGTCCAGTTCCTGCCTGGTCCAGTTCAGGATACAGGCCTGCGGGCAGAAACCCAGTATCCCGAGAACTCCCTGGTAGTCCTGGAATTCAATCGCCGAACGGACGGAATACAATGCCTTTGAATCGTCCCAGAAACAGGCAGGCTGCTGGCGGTTGAAATAATAATGCCAGAAAATCTGGGGTATTCTGGGCCTTGATACGCCAGTCAGTGCAAGCAGCGACAGCATGGTCGAAACTCTTACATCTACGCTGACCGGCAGTTCGAAATTTCTGACCAGGTTTGCGGCCTCAGCACCAAACACATGATATCTTTCCGCACCAAGGTACAGGCCTTCAGACAATGCTCTGAATTCACCTTTTTTTTCAAGCAGATTGGTGAAAAGTTCATCTACAGTAAGATGATCCCGCTCAAACAGTTCGTACCCTTCACGCCTGGCCTGCTCCAGAAAATTGTAGATCGAGGCAAACAGTTCCAGATCAATCCCGGCATCATTTAATGATTTCCAGAGATGGATACAGTCTGGAACTTTTTTTTTCAGCACCAGCAGGTTCAGCAGATCAATCGGTCCCGGTCGGATGCATGAAATCTCCAGATCTGGAAAACGCACCCTCTGGCGGCATTCCACTTCGCAGCCTGGACAGGCACTCCCAATGGGCTCAGCCGTAGAAAAAAGGGCTTCAAATTCAGCCAGCAGATCTGCCGGATTCGAGATGTACAGCTCATCACTCCAGTTTTTCAAGGACTCCCTGACCAGCCACAGATTGGTTTTGTCGCTGATTCTTGCGGAATCCTGCGGTCTGAAACTCTCTTCCAACGGATCGCGCCTGACAACAAGGGCCAGGACGTTTTTCAGATACAGCAGAGCAGCAAGCCCAGGTCCCCCGGTAAGCATCCTGGCATCTCCGGAATCGGATGCAAGCAGCGTGATGCCGGGTGAATTGGTCACGGTTTCGACTACAGTCAGGACTTCATGCCCTTCGTCGCGATATTTTCTGAAAAAGGAAGATAAGTCTCTGACACCGGAATTTTCAGGCAGTTCCTCGAGGTAAGCCTGATTTTTTTCAAAAACCACGATCACCGGCACATCGGATTTTCCAGAGAGAGAAAACCCGGCCCAGCCTGTGGAACGGAAAGCTCCTGCGAACTTGCCGCAGAGCGTGGATTCTTCAAAGTTACCGGCATGGGGTTCCGGGAATGTCACAAAAATGGAGTTCAAACCGGAAAAATTCAAATCAGCGAACAGGCCGAGCGTAAATACCAGATAACAGCCTTCCGGGGAAGCGCACCTGAGAGGTTCCTGAACAAAGTAATCAAACAGAATTTTTGTGGCCAGAGCAGAGCCGGCAGGATATTTCTCCAGCACCTGGTCCTCAATTTTCTTGATTTTGAGGTCTCGATTGGGAAGATCGATCTCCAGAAATTTCTGGCGGGCCGTCATTCCACAAGTTCCAGCAGGACACCACGGGTGGACTTTGGATGCACGAAAGCGATCCGGTGCCCGCCTGCGCCTGAGCGGGGTTTCTCGTCGATCATTTTAACACCTGCGGCAGCCATTTTTATTATTTCAGACTCGATATTTTCGATTGCTATGGCCAGGTGATGCAGTCCGGGGCCCTTCTTTTCCAGGAAGCCGGCGATAGGGCTCTCAGGAGACATGGGCGCCAGCAGTTCAATCCTGCTCTCACCGCAGCGGAACATGGCAACATGCACTTTCTGTTCAGGAACTTCCTCCTCCCCAATCAGCTCGAGTCCGAGAGAATCCCGATAAAACATTATAGATTCGGCAAGATCGGCTACAGCAATTCCAAGATGGTGAATTTTCATAATACAACCCTTTCCTGGTATTCACCCCACTCTTTGCGCAGGGCGTTGCAGATTTCACCAAGTGTCAGATAATTCTCCACAGCTTCGATCACGACCGGGATCAGGTTTTCTTGGCCGGCTGCGGTTTTTCTGATCCTGTCGAGCATTTTTTTCACAAGGTCCTCGTTGCGTCCGCTCTTTACCTCAGCAAGCATTTTACGCTGATTTTCTTCCACCCTTCCCTCATCCTTGTTAGCATTCTCTTCTCTTTCTTCTTTTTCCTGGAATATATTTAGACCAACAATAGCATTTTCACCGCTTTCGACCGCCTTCTGATAGCGGTAAGCGCTGTCCTGTATCTCCCGCTGGGCATAGCCTTCCTCAATCGCTCTGAGCATTCCTCCCAACTTGTCAATCTTTTCGATATAGGCTCCGGCTTCGAGCTCGATCCTATCGGTAAGCGACTCCACAAAATACGATCCGGCCAGCGGATCCACAGTATCGCAGACTCCGCTTTCGTAAGCGATGACCTGTTGAGTACGCAGGGCAATCTTCACTGATTCCTCGGTCGGCAGTGAAAGAGCCTCATCCCTGGAATTGGTATGCAGGGACTGGGTCCCTCCCAGTACCGCCGCCAGCGCCTGCAGCGCAACCCGCACAATGTTGTTGTCCTTCTGCCTGGCGATCAGCGAGCAGCCGGCAGTCTGGGTATGGAAGCGGAGAGTCCAGGATTTTGGGTCTCTGGCTTTAAACCTCTCCCGCATGATCTTCGCCCACATCCGGCGGGCAGCCCTGAATTTGGCCACCTCCTCGAAGAAATTGTTGTGCGAATTGAAGAAAAAAGACAGTCTGGGCGCGAATTTATCCACATCCAGCCCTGCCTTGATTGAATAGTTTACGTATTCGATGGCATCAGCCAGCGTGAAAGCCACTTCCTGGACAGCGGTCGATCCCGCTTCACGGATATGATAGCCGCTGATGGATATCGTATTCCAGTTCGGCACATTTTTCGCGCAGTATTGAAAAATATCCGTGATCAGACGCATTGACGCCCTCGGGGGATAAATATAGGTACCCCGGGCGATGTATTCCTTGAGAATGTCGTTCTGAATGGTTCCCTCAAGCTTGGAAAGCGGGATACCACGCTTTCTGGCGAGGGCGAGATACATGGAGAAAATCACGAACGCCGAAGCATTGATCGTCATGGAAGTGGAAACTTTTTCCAGGTCAATCCCGTCGAACAGTATCTCCATATCCCGCAGCGAATCTACAGCTACACCCACTTTCCCGACTTCACCCTCTGCCAGGGGATCATCGGAGTCGTAACCAAGCTGGGTGGGAAGGTCGAAGGCTACCGAAAGCCCGGTCTGTCCCTTGGACAGAAGCAGGCGGTAACGCTCATTCGACTCTGCGGCTGTGCCGAATCCGGCGTATTGCCTCATGGTCCAGAAACGCCCTCTGTACATGTTCTGCTGAACCCCGCGGGTAAACGGGTATTCTCCAGGAAATCCGAGGTCCCGCTCGTAATCCAGGTTTTCTAGGTCCTGAGGAGTATACAGGCAATTCACATCAAAACCGGAATGGTTGTGAAATTTTTTCCGCTCCGGTCTTTTTTTCAGTGACTCCTGATATTTCGCATTCCACTCATCAGATCTGGCCTTCATGATTACCTCTCAAAGTTTTTTGAAATTCCATCAGTTTATCCATCAATTCAGCAATTCCTTCCCTCTCCGTACCGACGGTCTTCAGCACCGGGATCCGCCATCCCGGACTGCTGATCGTTGTCGCCAGCCTTGAGAGGTCCATAAAGACAGCTTCCGCCCCCTTGTAATCGCTCTTGTTGAGCACAATGATATCAGCGATCTCGTAAATTCCTGCCTTCATCACCTGAATCTCGTCTCCCTGGGCTGGTGTTGTCACCGCGACCACCATATCCGCCACTTCCACCACTTCCACTTCAGTCTGACCTACCCCGACTGTTTCGATTATAATAATGTCAAAACCTGCCAGTTTCAGGAGTTCTGCAGTTTCCCTGGTCCTGGCGGAGAGACCACCCAGATGTCCCCTGGTGGCCATGGAACGAATAAAAACACCTTCGTCCACTGCGTTGGACTGCATCCTGATCCTGTCGCCAAGCAGTGCACCGCCTGTCCTGACACTGGTCGGGTCCACCGCGATCACTGCCACTGTTTCCCCATTCCTGCGGTATTCGGAAATCATCAGATTCAGGAGTGTGCTTTTGCCGACACCCGGAGAGCCAGTCACACCAAGCACAAAAGTTTGCTGTTTCGGTTGAGAGAATCTTTCTTTGAGGTTATGAAAGGAGATTTCACCGTTTTCCAGCTGGGAAATCAGACGGCCAAGTTCAAGCTGTTTGATGGCAAGGGTCATTCCTGTCCCAGTTTCGCTTTGATGTGACTGATGATTTCTTCTGTGGTAACGCCGGTATGGAATACCCGGTCTATCCCGTTCTGCATCAAAAAATTATCGTCCTCATCAGGGATTACTCCTCCTCCCAGGACCAGGATGTCTTTCCTGCCCTTCTGATTGAGCAAAGAGGTGATCCTGGGGAACAGGTGGTTGTGTGCTCCGGACAGGAGTGAAAGCAGAAGGCAGTCCACATCTTCCTGGATACAGGTTTCAACGATCTGTTCCGGTGTTTGCCGGATGCCGGTGTAAATTACTTCCATGCCGGCGTCCTTGAGAGCTCTGGCCAGCACCTTGGCACCCCGGTCATGTCCGTCGAGGCCGGGTTTTGCCACACAAGCCCGGATGATCTTTTTGTTAGTAATTGAACTGGCAGCCATTTATCCCCCTTTTTTTTCATAAGTAATATATTGATTTCAAGCCCGGATGTCAAGGTGCCGCTGCCTGCGGCAGATGGAAATCCGCCAGCTGGTGTTACTGTAATGCAGAATGCGTTAAATTGGGAGCGAAGAATCAAGAAAATCCGCAGATTCATCAGGCAGAAGGGTGGGAGCGAGTAGATACCGGGTATCTGAATTTCTAAAGCAGGTGGACACTGCGGATCTTTTTTTCAAGATCAGTGATTCCTGGATCTATTCCGGTCAATCCGGAGTCATACAACTCACAGACATTGTATTCGGAAGATACCACTGCATATCCGCAACTGACCGCGACAGATCTTGATTCAGGTTTTTCCTTCCTGAATTTATCAAAGGTGAAGCCGCAGAATCCCTTCAGATCCTTGATCTCCCCTTCAGTGAGATGAGACTGTTTCAAATCAGATCCGATGCTCTTGACTTTGATCAGCACCAGATGCTGAAATTCCTTATGTTCGCAAAACCCGAAGATATCGGCCGGTGATTTATGGTCAAGCGGGGCAATGCTGTAATATCCTTTAGCCATCAGGAGCATGGTCACGAATCTGTCGCAGACTCTCCTGATTTTATCAGAATTACAGAATACCATCTCCAGACTTCCAGGAACCTCTGCTTCTTGTAATGTTTCATTCTTATATACAGCCCATTCCCCTTCCAGGCTCAGCACAAAATTCTCAAACCACCCCATGTTTCCGCCTCTGCACTTTAGACCCTCTTAATAATTCTACCTGCTGGCAGGCCTTAAGTTTCAATTTTTCATCCATTCCTGACTTTCCTGGCTTCAAGCACTCTCTGAAGGTATTCTTCCCTCTGAGCTTCTGCAAGTCTCTGAGCTCCTGCACTGCGCTGGGCGAGAGTCACTGCGCCGTTCTTAGGACGAGGCCTGGGGGCTATAGTTTTATCAGGAATTACTCTGCCTACTTTTGCGGACCTGATCACTTCGTACTCCCTGCAGGAGGAAAAAGCGAGGTAGCCGGCAGCTCCGAGATTCACCAGAGGTACCACCATCAGGAGACCCAGCCAGGCAGGTCTGCTGCATGACTCTGAAATGCTCGAAAACATGGCAGCCAGAAGTCCAAGGCAGAGCAGCGGATAAATCCTGACCAGCGGCCAGTACCATGGAGTTGCAGCGGGATCACCAAGAGTGATAACTGAGAGGAGCAATGATGAGAAAAGATCCCATCCCAGCAGAGGAATCAGGGCACAAGCCCAGCCCCAGTTGTATCCAGCCAGGTCGCAGATCAGAAAGAAGTTCCAGACAGGCACAAAGGCCTGCCATGACGCCGAGTGTCCCATCCGCTCTGCGATCATATAGATGCAGTAGCTGAAGTAGAAGTAAATCACAGCCTCGATGATGTAAATGAACATGTTTACCCCCCCACAGTTTATTTCCGGATCGGTTTTGCCTTTCCTTATTTTTTATTATGGGTCTGTTTGATAAAATTGCAGACAGATTCGCCGCAACATTTTGCAACAGTATTCACAGCATTGAGTCATTTCATGGAATTACCATCACAGGGATGCCCCTCGCGGGTACCCAAACACTGGTGTTCAGGAAAGATAATCAATAATTCTCATTGACACTGAGAATTATTGATGGTATTCTCTTATTACCAGTGAGAACAAGAGGTGAAGGATGAACAAACCATTATTAAAGGAAATCATTCTCGAACAGGAAAAGGAACATCAGAATATCGATGCCGGCATTCCCAGAGATATGTTAAATATCATTTCACGGCACGCTTCTCTGCCTCATGCGGTAGTTATCTCAGGAGTGCGCCGCTGCGGCAAATCCACGCTGCTCAATCAGATCAGCAGAGATCTTTACATGGAATGTGTTTATTATTTCAATTTTGAAGATGAACGCTTGATGGACTTCAATGTTAAAGACTTTAATCATCTGTATGAGGTGTTTCTGGAATTGTACGGGGATAAAAAAGTTTTCTTTCTTGATGAGATTCAGAACGTTCCCGGATGGGAAACTTTCGTGCGCCGGATGCAGGGCAAAGGATGCAAATTCTTTATTACAGGCTCGAATGCTTCACTTCTCAGCAGGGAGCTTGGTACAAAACTGACAGGCAGAAATGTCAGCGTCGAGCTCTTCCCCTTTTCTTTTAGAGAATATCTCTCATTCAAGGGTTTTCATTTGCCCGTTAACGGCATCTCGCTGACTCAAGATAGAGCATTGATTAAAAAGCATTTTGCTGAATATCTCCTGCATGGAGGTATGCCCGAATATCTGAAATATCAGGATGCAACCATTCTGAAGAGGGTTTATGAGGACATTCTGTATCGTGACATAGTGGCAAGATATGGCATCAAACATGTTAAACCATTGAGAGAACTCGGGTTGTACTTTTTAAGCAATCTCGGAGGAACATTCTCTTATAACAATCTGAAAAATGTTCTGGGATTGGGTAGCATGAATACAATCAAGAGTTACGCGGATTTTCTGGAAAACAGTTACTTGATATTTCTTACCAGCAGGTTTTCCTATTCCCTCAAGCAGCAGTTTGTTTCCCATAAGAAAATATACTGCATCGACAATGGTCTGGCGGATGCGGTCGGGTTTCAGTTTTCAAAGAATAAAGGAAAGTTTCTGGAGAATCTGGTGTTCCTTGAACTCAGGCGCAAATCCCAGGAGATTTATTATTACAAGACCACGAATAACCTGGAAGTCGATTTTCTGCTCAAGTCCGGTAAAAACGGTTTATCGCTGATTCAGGTCACAGATAATCTGGACGACGAAAAAACAAGGCAGAGAGAGCTAAAGGCGCTGATAAAAGCCATGGACGAACTCAAGCTGAAAACAGCGCTTATTTTGACTGAAGATACTGATGAAGAAATTAAGTTGAAAGGAAAAGCAATCACAGTCAAGCCGATTTACAAGTGGCTGCTGGAATAGGGTGATTTCTTGGAGTTATTGATCTTTGAAATCAATAATGATCTTTAACTGGTCAATGTAAGCGGCACAGCTGAATGAAATTGCAATTCGAAATGTTCTTTGACCAGGTAAAACTCAATAATATTTCCAGAAACACTGCTTTTGGACATTTTGCAGTCAGCTCTATATAATTCTAAACATGCAGAGGAAACACCCGCAGCCTGTCAATTTCTGCGGTCGCGAGCGGGAACTCGCCATCTTGCTCCGCGCTCTGCCGGAGCAGAAGATTCTTGCAATCGAAGGGCTTGGCGGCATCGGCAAGACTGCACTTGCCCAGACCCTGGCGTTACGCCTGTCGCGCACTGCAGAATACAAGGATCTGCTCTGGTTCACCTGCCCGGCCGGAATCACAGGTTCAGGATTCAGATCCGAAATCACCCGCACCGCTTCTGAACTCGCCCTTGAAATCCGCAAACCCGAACTCTCAGCAGAATCACTTTGCAGAATTCTGGAGGATCATTCCATAATCCTGTTCATCGATAATGCCCAGCATGCACCTGCAGACGCTCTGACCGATCTTATCCGGGCAAGTCTATCCGCCTTTTCCGAAGCCAGGCTGATTCTTATCTCCAGGGAACGCCCGGGAATTCCGCCTGAACTCTGCGCAGACATCTTTGAACTGAAGCTGTCAGGTCTTTCCGCAGAAGAAACCGGCAGATTCATTGCAGGGATCCTTGGTGCGCACTGCCGTGAAGATCTGGCTGACCCGGATAAAAAAGCGATCTTCGAAAAGCTTCACGGTCACCCCTATTCCCTGAAACTGCTGATAAGTCTGCTGCTCTCAGGCCAGACACTGCAGAATCTCATGGAAGAAGGATCTATCCTGGACCGCGAATGGGCAATCTATCTGTCAGGAATAATCTGGAAAAAACTGTCGGGAACAGACAGGAAGTTGCTTGAAAAGCTGTCTCTACTCAGGAAACCGGTAGATCCCAATATTTTCCTCGATAAAGACTCCTGGGCTGGTAAGAAATTAGAGGACATGCTGCTTTTCGAACATGATCGCAGGGGGAATGTCTATCTCCACGAACTTCTGAAGGAATTCTCAGCAGGTACCATCGAAATTGAGCGGAAAAAAAAGCTCCATGCTGAAATCGGAATCATCCTGTCGAAATGCGCTGCACATGAAGCTAGAAATCTGCAGGAAGCTTTTTTCCATTTCAGAGAGGCTGAGCTTTTCCAGGAAGCTGTTGATTGCGCAATTGCCCTGGGAGACCTTTTCTTCCTTCTGGGTGAGGAAATCCCGGACTATCTCACGATTCTGGATCAAGCTCTAACTGTCTGCCAGAATTACAGACTGCCTGAACTGCAGCGCTGCAAAGTCGAACTGTTGATTTTCTACGAGCGGATTCCGGAAGCGATGGAACTGACAGGCAGGCTGGGAGACGATGAAACCTCTATTTTTCTGAAAGGCCGTGTCTGTTTCATCAGGGAACAATACTCGGAAGCCCTGAAATTCTATCGCCTGCTTGAAGGCAGAAAGATAAGCAATGACCTCAAGATACGACTTCTTTCCGACTCGGGATTGTGCCTGGCCAGGCTCGGAGATATCAAAGCCGCAGAATCCTGCTTTGCAAAACTGGATGCCCGGACTGAGCTCGAACCTGATATCAGGTGGACTGCTATTTTATGCTGCAAAGCGGATTTTCTCGGAAAAACCGGGGGAATTTTCCAGGGCTTGGAAACACTGGAAAAAGCCGAAATCAACTGCCGAAAACATGGCGCGACCGGATTACTGGCAAGAGTGCTGTACGAAAAGGCAAAACTGCTCTGCCTGCTCGACGACTGGAAGCTCGTTTCAGCTCAGACCATCCTTACAGAATCCATCAAGTGTTTCGAACTGATCGGAAACAATATCGGTCTGGTCTATGACCTGATTCTGCAGTCGGAAATTTACCTTAGAATCGGGCAAGCAATCAAAGCGAGGAGAATGATCCAGAAAGCCCTCAACCTGACCATGAAATACGACTGGATTTATGAAACAGCACAGTTATGCAGAATCCTTGGCAGAGTTTATACAATCTCAGGACGCTATCCGGAAGCAGAAATCCAGTTTGAAAAATCGCTCGCAGGATTCGGCAGAATCGATTTCCCGCTGGAACTGTGCTTTGTTGAATTGGATTTTGCCAGATTGAAGCTGGTCTCCGGCCGGCTGCATGAAACCCAGTCACTTCTCGACAGAGTCAGAGATTTCAGCGGCAGGCTCCATCTGCCGGAACTCAACAGCTCATATTTCCTGCTCTCTTCGCTGTTCCACAGATGTTCCGGTTCCCAGGCTTTTGAATCCTGTTCACAGAAGTATCTGGAATCCCTGAGCCTCCTGCCCGAACCGGCCAGAGAACGCTTCAAAAAGGATGCGGAATGGCTTCTGAAAACCGTTGAAACCAGGGGCAGTAAGGAGTTTCTCCTGCTCTCAGGAAACGGGACTTCGGAAATCAGTTCTGCTGATCGTGAACAACATACAGGAGACAGGAAAAAATTCGAACTGTTCGCGGATTTCGAAGCCAGACTTCTGGAAGTGGACGGGACGGAAATCAACTTTTTCGGAAAAAGGATGCTGGTGCCCCTTCTTTACGAACTCTGCAGAAACCCCGGGGAGGCGGTCAGGCCTGAAATCCTGTTCCCTGCAGTCTGGAAAAGGCCATATGATCCGGAACATGACGATGGACAGGTGAGGATGGCAATCTCCAGGCTCAGGGAAATCCTGCTGGACAAAGCCGGGAATCGCTTCATCTGTTCTTCGCCGGAAAAAGGCTGCTATTACTTCAATCCAGACTGCAATTTCTGCATAATCAGGAAAATTTAGCACTCAGCCTGGGACTTTAAGGTACAAGGTTCGCGGTTCGAGGTACGGGATATGGGAATCTTCAAACCTCGTACCTCAATCCTCGTACCCCGAACCAATGATTGTTATCTCTTCACCGCATTCACTTTGATCCTGCCGCTGATGATATCCCGTTTAGCCTGCTCGAGCCTGATGAAAAGATCAGCAGGAAGGTTATTTTTCGTGAACTTGAAATCAGTCAGTCCGACCCCGCCTTCCCGCAGTCCGTATCGTCTGACACCAGGCGTGAAATTCCCTCCGTAAGTCTCTTTCACAACCTGGTACACAGCCTCGTCCACGCGTTTCACCATGCTGGTGAGAACCGATCCCGGAGCCAGGTCGTCCTGATCGCGGTCCACTCCGATCGCATAAAATTTGGATTCCTCTGCAGCGCTGATCACCCCGAGCCCGGAAAGTCCTGCAGCGGAAAAAATTACGTCAGCTCCACCTTTGTAAAGCCTTACGGCTTCCTCTTTGCCCTTGACAGGTTCTCCGTAAGATCCGGTATATCCCGACAGAATCTTCACCGCCGGATTGACTGCAAAAGCCCCTTGAGAATAACCCAGTCTGAACTTGTCGATCAGAGGTACATCCATTCCCCCCACAAAACCTATCTTACCTGTTTTACTGACATAAGCCGCAGCCATGCCTGCCAGGTAAGCGCCTTCCTCTTCCCTGAAAACAATGGAGCAGACATTGGGAAGATTCACCACAGAGTCCACGATTGCGAACCGTATCTCAGGATACTGTTCAGCTGCCTTGAGCACCGCGTCATGCATGGAATACCCTGCGGCAACAATCAGATCGCATTTTCCGATCGCCAGCCTGAGCAGATCTTCCCCGATTTCGCCTGTTGTCTGCGGTACAAGCACTGAAGCCTTGAAATTAAATATTTTTTCGGCGCGGGTGATCCCTTCCATGGAGGAATCGTTGAAGGAGCGGTCACCAAGCCCTTTGATGTCAGTGACCAGTCCAACCTTGAATCCGGCGGCATCAGCAAGAGTGATCATGCTAAGGACCAGAAACACTATGCAGGATTTTATCATCTTTCCCCCTTGTGGCAAAGTAACTCCGGGCTGCCTTGATATCCAGGGCGATGCATTTTTTCAATTCTGCCTGGGTCAGCTTGGATTCCGGTCTTCGATAATGCAGGAGCGCGACTGTGATCTTTTTCCGGTAAAGATTTCCGTTGAAATCCAAAATATGCAGCTCAAATCTGGGAAGACCGCCTGTAAAGAAAGACGGGACTAAGCCAATGTTGATCACACCGGGAAGAATCATTTTTCCAGGAAGAATCGCATAGCAGAAATATACCCCGTATTTTGGGACGATCTCCTCTTCAGGAATTAGGTTTGCTGTCGGAAAGCCAAAAGTTCTTCCTGCTCCCCTGCCGCAGATGACTCTGCCCGATATCAGTAACGGATGATTCAGAAAACAGACGGCTTCCTCGATCTTACCCTCTGCAATCTTGTCCCTGATCAGGCTTGAAGAGACGATTTCACCATTCCGTTCCACAGGCGGGATCACCCTGGTTTCGATTCCCAGCAGCTCACATGCTCTGGACAGGAAAGCCACATCACCCCGATTCAAGTGCCCAAACTTGAAATTGAAACCTGCGCACAGATAATTGATCCGGCAGCGTTCGTGCAGGAATTCGACGAATTCCCGGGCTGTCAGCCTGGAAAAATCACGGGTAAATTCAAGATGAATCAGATAATCCACTTTCAGCCTGCGGAAGCATTCCTCTTTTTCAGAAACAGTCATGATCAGCTGGAGAGGCTTTGCGACAAAAAGATTCCTGGGAAGGTTCTGGAAGGAGAAGACGGCGAATTTCAGACCCCGGGATCGAGCAAGTCTCCTTGCAAAGCGCAGAAGTTTCTGGTGTGCCAGATGAATCCCGTCGAAGGTTCCCAAGGCCATCACGCAAGGGTTTTTGATCTGAAAATCGAGTCCGCGGAAGATTTTCATAGCAGAACTTTGGCTGCGGCCAGAAAATTACCCCTGGATTTATATATCGCCAGCAGATTCTGCCTGTTGTCCTTGATTTTGATCAATCCATCCGGAACATTCCAGATATTCTTGAGTTGATTCCCGTTTTTTACCAGCTGGAAGTAAGTGGAATTTTCAGTGATGATCACTTCGGGGTAAGGCAGGAATCTGTCGGGAGGTTCCAGATATTTTTCAAGACCCTGTTCAAGCAGCGTCTCCAGCCCGACTGCTTCGCTGATCAGAAAATCTCCACAGGACAGGCGGCAGAGATAGGAAAGATGTGCAGGAAGGTTTACTTTATTCCCGATATCCACTGCCAGTGAACGCATGTATGTCCCGCTCTCACAGGAAACCACGAGTTCAGCTTCAGGGTTTTCACCAGGAAAAAAACCCTTGAAATCTATCTCGTAAATCTCTTTTTTGCGGGACGGCAGTGTGACCGGCTGCCCGGAGAAAAAAAGATCATACGCGCGTTTTCCTTTGGACTTGCAGGCTGAAAGAGGAGGCGGGACCTGGTCGATTTCCCCGAGGAATCCGCTCAGCAGGTCACCGATGATCTGCTGGTTGAGCAGGTCCGGATCGACAAGAGCGGTTTTGGTCACCTTGCCGGTGCAATCGTAAGAATCAGTGGCGATTCCAAATCTGATCTTCAGGCGATAAACCTTCGGATTGTTTCTGATAAAAGGGATCAGCTTGGTGGACAATCCGGTAAACAGGGGAAGCACTCCGGTAGCCATGGGGTCAAGAGTGCCAAGGAAACCGGTTTTGGATAGATCCGGGAATTTTTTTTTGAGTCTGCGGATTGTATCCAGCGATCCGACACCGGCCGGCTTATTGAGAATGATCAGGCCATTGAGATCATTGATCATAGAATCTTGGCAATGATGATTGTATAATCGTCGCTCAGCGGGTTGCCTTTCAAGTGTTTCCTGAAATCGTTGTGGATCATCTCCTTGATCTGCACAGCCCGGTTGCCTGAGGAGTGTTTCTTCAGGAGATTTTTAATCTGTTCTTCATCGTAAGGGATTCTCTCGGCATTCTTATTTTCGATCAGCCCATCTGTGAAAAAAAGCAGCACATCTCCAGGATGGATATCTAAGATCTCCTCCTCAGGTTTGAGTTCAGGGAATGATCCCAGAAAAGTGGTGGAGCTGCCTTGAAGTTCAATGGTTTCACCAGTAGCTTCGCGGTATAAAATCGGATAATTATGCCCGGCATTGATGAAGGTAAAAGTCATTTTGCTGAAATCAAAAATCCCGAGGATTAAAGTGGAATAATAGTGGCTGGAGCCGAGATCCTGATACAGTGCTTCGTTGATATCCTGGACAGTCTTAGCAAGATTGTTGCACATGCGCGGCAGATGAGCCCGCACAAGTGTGCGCAGCGACGCCATGATGATCGAGGCTGAAACACCCTTGCCTGATATGTCTCCGATGGCGATGGCGACTCTGTTGTCGTCGAGGTTTAGAAAGTCGTAATAATCGCCACCCACCAGCATAGCCGGGAAAGAGCAGAGTGAGAGGTCAAGCCGGTCATTTTTCGGATGTGAGGCCGGCAGAAGCGACAGCTGCAGTTTTCTGCCTATCTCCAGCTCTTTCTTGTAAACTTCCTGCCGAACAATGGCTTTGTGCAGTGAGATCGTTTCCAGCGAAAACCCGATCTGGGTGGCGATGATTTCCAGCATCCGCATGTCTTCGTTGCTGAAAGTCCGTTTTTTTTCGGGTTCAGCGATATTGATAATGCCCTTGACTTCGTTGTTGTTCAAAATCGGCACTGACAGGAAGGCGAATGTCTTGTAGTTGCTGTTGATCTTCAGTTTGGCATCCAGCCAGTCCTTCTTGGTCTTGAATAGAATCGGCTTCTTCTTCCTGATGATTTCTTTGCTGATCGGGCCGATGCTGTCGAGCTTGAGATTTTTAACCAGAGCATCATCATTGGAAAATCCCTTGGCCATCTTGACTACAGGAGAGCCTTCCTCATCCAGAAGTATGATGGAGATTCTGCGGCAGGTGAAGTGTTTTGTAAGTGCAGTGACAAGCA
Source organism: Candidatus Wallbacteria bacterium (assembly GCA_028687545.1). Lineage (NCBI taxonomy): Bacteria > Candidatus Walliibacteriota > Candidatus Wallbacteria bacterium. The sequence continues at coordinate 46,557 of JAQTZZ010000016.1, read as the reverse complement.
TCTCGAGAAGTTCCTCAAAATCGAAGATTTTTCCCAGCAGGCCGCTGAAATAATGGAGAATGCTAAGTTCCTGTTCCCGTAGACTGCTCATTTTAATTGTTCCTTTATATGTTTTAAGATTTCGTTTCTGACCGCATACAGTTGTCCTTCGATTTTTATTCCAGCCGCCTGGACATGCCCGCCGCCATTATATTTCCGGGCCAGCTTCTGGCAATCGACAGTACCGTGGGAACGGAGGGAGACCTTTACGATCCCTGGTAATTCCTGGAACAGTATCGCAAGTTCCACATTTTTTATCCCGGACATGTAGTTAATCAGTCCTTCCACATTTTTGGGATCAGTGCCGGTTTCCTCCCAGATTTCCCTGGTGATTTCAGCATAGCAGATCCCTGATTCAAAAACCATGCCGTTGAGGACAGCGCCAAGCAGCTTCATTCTGGGATAAGGCTCCTCGAAATAAATTTTTCTGATGATGGCGTCCAATCCTGCGTTCTGCGAGCGGTAAAGTCCGGACACAGCCTCATGAGTAAGGTGAGAAGTACAGGAAAAACGGAAACTGCCGGTATCTGTAAGAATTCCCGTGAAGAGCGGACGGCTTATTTCAGCGGGAAAAGGTTCTTTTAAAAGCTTTCCAGCCAGAAAACACAGAATTTCGCAAGTGGAACTGGCTTCTGGAAACACATAGTTCAGCCTGCCGAAATTATCGTTGTCGCCATGATGATCGAAATTGACCAGGAATTGCCCCTTGATCTGTTCTCCGATTCCGGTACGGGAAAGATTGCCGCAGTCCAGTATGATGATCTGATCAAATTTTTTGAAATCAACGTCTGTCTTAATGAATCTTTCTGCCCCGAGAAAATCATATGTTTCAGGAATGGGAGTCTTGATAAAGGCTTGAACTTTAAGGGCCGGATAACGCCCGGAAAGTATCCCGACCATCGCACACAAGGATCCGACTGCGTCACCGTCCGGAAATTCATGTGTCACGACCAGGCAGGAACGGCAACTCTGGAGAGAAGAGATCAGGTAATCGAATTTTTCCTCAGGCAGGCTCATTTTTCTTCAGGCTCCTCAATATCTGGAAAATGCGGTCGCTCTTCTCGTAGGAATCATCATAAATAAAAGTGAGTTCAGGGGTAAATCTGAACTTTATCTCTTTACCCAATTCCTTCCTGATGAACGGGGCGGCACTGTCCAGGGCCTGCTGAGTCTGCTCTTTTTCCGCAAGGTTCGTCACCCCGAAAAAAATCTTGGCTGTGCGGAGATCACGTGAAACCACCACATTATGGATCGTCACCATGCCGATTCTGGGATCCTTTGTTTTTCTGGCCAGAATATCGGCTATGATTTCTCTGATCAGCGAATTGACTCGTTCGATTCTATCCATAGCGCCTCAATCAAATCATTCCAGATTGTCACCGGATTCCAGCGTTTTTTCAATCTCCTCGATAATGAAGGATTCGATCACATCGCCGACTTTGAGGTCATTGTAGTTCTCAATCCCGATCCCGCACTCGAATCCCTGCAACACTTCGCGGGCGTCATCTTTGAATCTCTTCAGTGAGGAAAGCTTGCCGGTGTATATTATTGCTCCATCGCGCAGGAGCCTGACTTGAGCAGTCCTCACAATCTTTCCATCTGTCAGATAGCAGCCGCCGATCGTTCCGATCTTGCTGATTTTGAAAACTGCGCGGATTTCGGCATGGCCGGTTACTTTTTCTTTCTTCTCAGGAGTGAGAAGTCCGGTCAATGCTTTCTTGATGTCCTCGATGATGTCATAGATTACCTTGTAGGTGCGGATTTCGATCTTGTTCTTCTCTGCAAGTTTCAAGGCATTGCTCATCGGCCTGACATTGAATCCGATAATGATTGCAGCGGAGGCGGTGGCCAGCATCACATCTGTTTCAGTGATCGCGCCGACTCCACGATGGACCACATCCACCTTGACCTCGCTGTTGCCGAGTTTGGCGAGTGAATCACCGATCGCCACGCTTGAACCATGCACATCAGACTTTACGATCAGACGCAGCGTTTTATTCTCGCCATCCTTTATTTGCTGGAAGATCTCTTCCAGGGTAGTGCTTCGACTCATGGTCTTATAGATATCATCCTTCTGCTTGAGAAAATCCTTGGCCAGCTTTTCCGTCTCGACAACCTTGAAGGTTTCCCCGGCCTGTGGAACTCCCGAGATTCCCGAGATTTCCACCGGATCGGCTGGATCTGCCTCTTTCAAGGTTTCCATGTTTTCGTTGCGCATGGTCCTGATTTTACCATAATGACTTCCGATCAAGACCGTCTGTCCGACCTTCAATTTACCGTGTTGTACAAGTACCGTGGCGATCGGGCCAAGTCCCCGGTCGAGCTTGCTCTCAATCACAAAGCCCCTGGCAGGGATCTTATAATTAGCCTTCAGTTCGAGTACTTCAGACTGAAGAACGATCATCTCGAGCAATTCCTTGACATTCAGCCCGGTCTTGGCAGAAATGTTGACAAAGATTGTCTTCCCTCCCCATTCCTCAGGCATAATGCCGTAATTTGAAAGTTCCTGCTTTACTTTGTCAGGATTTGCATCAGGTTTATCGATTTTATTGACTGCTACTATGATCGGAAGCTTTGCCGCCTTTGCATGGTCCAGCGCTTCAATGGTCTGGGGTTTCACTCCGTCATCTGCGGCCACGACGAGAATAGCGATGTCTGTGACTTTGGCACCGTGGGCGCGCATGGCAGTAAACGCCTCATGGCCTGGAGTATCGATGAAAGTGATCGTCTTTTTCTTGTGTTTGTCAAGGATCACTTTGTAAGCGCCGATGTGCTGGGTGATTCCTCCAGCCTCATGCTCTGCCACATGAGTCTTGCGGATATAATCCAGCAGTGTGGTTTTCCCATGGTCTACATGTCCCATGATGGTGACGATCGGAGATCGAAATTCAAGATCCCGGGGATCGAACACTTCTACCGCAACCTCAGCGGGTTTGTCCTGTTCGGGAATGAACCCGGCTTCCTCGGCAATGATAGATGAAGTTTCATAATCAATGGGAAGATTAATATTGGTGATCCCATAACTCATCAGCTTCTTGACCAGTTCAGCTCTGGAAAAGTTGAGCTTCTTGCACAGGTCGTTGAATGAGATTTCAAAAGGCAGCTTGACCTGGACTGTTTTTTCAGCAGCAGGAGCCGGTTCTTCCTTTTTCAAGACGGGGACTGCTTCTGTTTTCCCGGATTTTTCTTCTATTTTCGGGGGTTCAGGTTTATGCGGTTCCAGCTTCTGCGGTTCAATTTTTTTAGCCTCTTCCACCTTGGGCGGCTCGACTTTTTTTATCGGCTCTATCTTCTTATGAAGATCTGCCTTTGGTAATTCAGGTCTTTTCTGGACTTCCGGCTTGAGCGGTTCGGTTTTTTTAGGCAATTCCTCTTTGGGAGATTCTTTTTTCACTGCCTCCGGTTTCTTCGCTGGTTCCGGTTTCTTGTGGTCTTCCTTTTTGGCTGGCTCAGCTTTTTTATGGACTTCCGGCTTGACGGCTTTAAGCGGAGCCTTCCTGTAACGGGCAGTCACAAGGTTGATCAGTTCATCCTCAATCGTACTGCTGGCGACTTTCACATGTCCCTTGGTTTTAAGGAAATCAACTATATCCTTTGAAGAGAGTTCGAGTTCTTTGGCTAGGTCGTAGATTCTCTTTTTCAATGGGTTCACCCCCTTTCATTAATTTTCTTCGGTCTTAGCGGGAGTATCATTCCCGAACATGTTCTTTTCGATGAATTTCTTGTATTCGCTCTCATTGATTATATCCAGCTTGATTTTAAGCAGCCTGGAAATCAGTTTCACATTCTGCCCCTCTTTGCCGATCGCCAGGGAGAGTTGGGAATCCGGCACAATGGCTTCCAGATGTTTGACGCCATCGGTTTCACTTTTTATCCTCATGGAAACGAGTTTCACGGGATTGAGAGCATTGGAAAGATACGTATCAAGATCATCGTTCCATTTCACTATGTCGATTTTTTCTCCCTTCAGCTCGCTGATAATGCCCTGGATGCGTGAACCGCGATATCCAACACAGGCACCGACAGGATCCACTTTTTCCTTGTGTGAAACCACCGCTACTTTGGAACGGATGCCTGGTTCGCGGGAAACACTCTTGATTTCGACTAGACTATCCATTATTTCAGGTATCTCCATTTCGAAGAGACGCTTGAGGAATTCCGGACAGGTGCGGGAAACGATGATGTTGGGACCCTTGCCGGATTTTTCCACATTGATGATATAAGCCTTGATTTTGTCGGAAATCCGGAAACGTTCCCTGGGCAATTGTTCCTTGAGAGGCAGCAGCACTTCCACTCTGTCATTGATGGCCAGGATCACATTACGGCTTTCAAAACGGCGGACTACACCTACAACTATGGTATTCTCGTGGGATTTGTATTCATTGAAGATCATTTCCTTTTCGGCTTCCTTGATCTTTTGAACTATCACCTGCTTCGCAGTCTGGGCAGCGATCCGGGAGTCGTTCTTATCTGGGATCATTTCTTCCCTGATTTCCTCACCGAGCTTGATTTTCTTGTTGATTTTTATCGCCTCGCTGAATTTGATCTGGTTGATGTCCGCAGTATAATCCACGTCAGCTACCACGATCCTCGCATGGAAAATCTGGATTTCCCCTGATTCAGGATTCACCTTGACCACTATTTCCCTGTCTTTGCCGAAACTTTTCTTGTAAGCAGAGGACAGTGCATCCTCCAGTGCAGCTAAAACCACATTCTTGTCAATGCCTTTTTCTTTCTGAAGGTCATTCAGAGCACCAATCAGTTCAAGGTTTACCATTTTTTTTACCTCCCCAATTAAAAAACAGATTTGCTGTTTTAATTCCATCCCTCGAAAACATTCTGTCTTCTCCGTTAATCATCAATACAATCCCATCCTGATTGAAAGACTTCAGCTTTCCCACCAGCGAAAACTTGCCGTCTACGGGCTTGCGCAGATGGATTTCGATTTCTCGCGACAGGGCATATTGAAAATCACATTCTTTCTTCAAATTTCTGGAGAGACCTGGTGAAGATACTTCCAGCGAATAATTTTCCGGGAAGTCCTGCTCATTATCCAGAAAATCTTCGGCACTCCGGTTGACAAGCTGGCAGTCTTCTACTCCCACAGGTTTTCCATCCTCCCTGTAAATAAAAATCACGATCCTGATCTGATGCTTGCCTACATTTTCCAGGTCAAGGATCCGTAACCCCTTGCTATTGATTTCTATCTCAAGATGTTCTTTCAGGGTTTCCAGAAATTCGTTTTTCCCGTTCATTCAGCTCCAATATCTAATGAAAATAAAAAAGTGGGGTGACCCACTTTTCCACGACATTAATTTACGCCCTGATACAGCCATTTTCAAGCTTTATTTCAAAGACCTCTTTACCAGTCAGTAAAGAGACTGCAGGTACGGTTTCTCCACCTGATCGAAACCCAGACCTTCCATTTCACTCTGCTGCCTGTGATTCTCCCTGATATTTTCCGTCAGTTCTAAACATTTGGGGCTAAACTTTTGCCTTGATAAAATTGAACGATCTGGTAAAATTATGTATAAATTGTGATTGAAAGACAGGGATTCATGAATAAAATATTGCTTCTGTTGATTTTGCTTCACTTTACCATAATCCTTCCAGCAATGCCCTCCAACCTAACCAATGTGTTGATAACCAGCGGAATTCAAGCTCCAGAATTAACAATTACCGATAAAAGACCAGGCAAGGATCTTCAGTCCTTGACCGGCTTGATCAACGGTTCCTTCTGGACAATGCGATTATCGCAACAGCTTAGTGCAGGAATAGATAAAGAATCCGTGGAACAGGTCTATGTTTCTTCCCTGGATGAGATTGAACGTGAATCAACAGTAATTGCTGAAAACATTGTCAGTCAACTGCTCTTAGGCAATGAAGCCTCATTCCGGAAATTTACCGATTGTTTCAGGGACTCCGAAAATACCGTCAAAAATGGGATGGGTGTCCTTGCCACAAAACTGGAAGAAAAAATATCTCAGAATCAGCAGTTTGTTAATTCTCATCCTGAAATCATAACCAAGATTAAAGAAATAGTTGTAGAAGTAGGCAATGCTCATGTCGATTTTGGACAGAATCCGAAAATGACTGAAATGATCGACAAATACGGCGTGTCTGCCGCAGGTTTTCAGTCTGGCGCTTTGACTGAACTGCTGGAAACAGGCAAGAGAGATGAATATGATGAAAAGCTCCCATATTTCAAAAAATCCTTTGCTCTTTATTCTGAGCTGAATTTTAAAGACTGTCCCAAAAGCACTGTTGAAAACACGGCAGATTTTTATGCAAAAGCCTTGAAATCATTTTCCGCAGCTTCATACAAAGAAGCTGCCGGCCTCTTCGCAGAAGTGCAGAAACTTGATCCTGTTTATGCCGCTAAAGTCGGCTGTTACAGCCTGATCGGTGATTGTTACCGTGAATTGAAGCAATACAGCGAAGCCATAGATTTTTACAGGCAAAGTATAGATAGAGACGGACGGAAGCCTTATCGAATGCATGCAATGGCTTCAGGCGTTTCTATTTACATTCGCCTGCTGCCTGACAGCATTGAAAACGGTCTCAAGGCAATTGAGTTTTTGAACGCAGCAATCAGGCGTGGCACTGTGCAGGAAGACGAGGCAGTCTGGACACCCGTTCAACTTCAGGCCGGATCTTATTATAATCTGAGCTGGAAAGAAACCGATCCAGCCAAAAAAATCAGTTATTTTCTGCTTGGAATAGAATTAGAAGTAAAATTCGTAGACCAGTATCCTGCCAATCAGTTTGCACATGGCGCCCTTTATGATGCAGCGTATGGCTACTGCGACGACTATCTGCATAAACTTCTTGCATATCAGAATGAGGCGCGCGAACAATATTACCTGAAAGCTGTTGAAGTTTTCACGAGAATGAAAGATGTCTACCATTCATACGCTTTGGACAGGTGGACGGATATTGGAACCTGCTATTTGAAAATAGGTTACATGGAATATCTCGATCCTGCCAAGTCTCATACTTTTGTGTTGCAGAAAAAGGCAGACTATTGCCTTAAAGCTGTCGCTGCATTCCAAAACAACCTGTTGAGTTATTATGGTGGCCTTGAGGCAAGGCAAAATATTGCCAGGAGCTATTCCCGTGCCGCTGAATGTTACGAAGACCAGGACAATATCCAGGAGGTAGAGCATTATTACAAGGAAAGCATTGCATCCTGGACAGACGCGATAGGCCTGAGCCAGGGCGCAGGGATTGCACTTGCCAATCTCTATATTGGTGACAATTACACGAAACTCGTCAGAGACTATAGCGGCATAAACGGAAGCCAGGATAAGCAGCGTGAATATGCAGACAAAGCCGTTTCTGCACTTAAGCAAGTTATTGATAATGAATCGTATGGTATGGATATGATTGCAATCGGCATGGGCTGCAGCGGAGATGCCTTGAGATACCTGAAGGACTATGACAATGCCATCAGCTGGTATGACAAGGTCATTGATAAATATGGAAGCAACAGCGCAGCGAATAATTATCTGGCTTACAGCCTGCTCTTCAAAGGTGATTGCTTAGTAGAACAGGGAAAATATGCAGACGGCAAAGCAGCCTGCCAGAAATTTAATGATCTCGGATTAGCCAGAGATACTTCCGACAATGCCCCACATTATGAGCTTCTCCTGGGTAAATGCGAATACGGTCTTCAGCACTATTCTGAAGCTTTGTCCCACCTTGATAAAGCACTGAACAGTGACATTTATCCGGACTATGAAGTGTTCCGAGCTGAAGCTTACCTGTATCGGGGCAAATGCAATGCAGAACAAGGCAGGTATTCCGAAGCACAGCAGGATTTCGCGAAAGTGGTCGGCTCTTATTGCAATGACAGATGGTGGTTCTATGACATTGTGGTCAATTCCAAAGACTGTCTGTCTGAAATCTTGAAAGTAAAAATTGATGAATCGACTCCACAAAGTGAACCAAGAACTTTTACTGCTTCCCTGACCTATCCTGACGACACACCAGCCTTGATCCCGACCAGTTCGATCAGGGAATGGAAATGGGAAGAAAGCGGGAATGTAGGTGACGGGCATGTTTTCACCTGGAAAGACAATACTGCAAAATACAAAAGTGGAACAGGCGATTTTCTGGATACAATACTCACGGCGAAATGCAGGATTGATGCAAGATTCGGTGTATTAAGAGGAATTTCCTCTGAAATATGGCTCGAAGGTGATAATCAAGCACCAGTGAGTTTGGTGAATGAACTTGGACAGAGACTTGCCCGAATTCCAATTTATTGTCCAAATAGTGGTATCGACAAGGGTGAATCTCCTTATAACAATCAGATTGAATTAAGCATTAACTTTAAAACGGATTTTTCCATTGATGTTACTGATGAGATTCAGATGTGTTTTCTTGATGAAAATGGGATGGATGTTCGTGATATCTATCTAAATGAAACTCAAAAAGATAGCAGAGATTTTGTTTCTGAAGATTCTAAATTTGAAGTTAAACTTGAATCGCCTACTCCATTGGACAGTAAAGATGTATCTTATTTCAAACCAGGACAGAATCTAATGAAATTTTCTCTAAAATTATCAGATGACACAATAATGATGCAGATTCCTATATGGAGAGCTCCTACAAAAAACCGTAAGGATTTATATTTTGCTTCAAATATTTTTTTTGAGAGAGGAACATGTGGCTTTGAAGATCAAGAACAATTCATTCCAACTAACTCCAAATTTTTCGTTAAAATTATCGACAAGAGTAATTCGCCATCCGTTTTTGTCAAATTAAAAAGCTCCATTGATTCGGTTGATAAAATTGAATGTACTAGAGTAAGAAAAAATAGTTTTCTTTCAGAACCTTTTTATTTAGTTCCACAAGATTTTGGCAACAAGAAAATTACAATTTCCGGTAAAGAATATAGCGTTTTGAAAGGTAATCCTGCTTTAGGTGGGATTGATCAAAAAGATATTGGTGTAGAGTATCAATTTTCAGATGTGATAAGCAAATCAGGAAGTAAAACATTATTCGATAGATTCTTTACGCAAAGCAAAGGCAATGCTTATGCTACCAGGGCTTTAAGTGGAGCACAATATTGGCAATGTTTCTTTGCATTACCTAAATACATATTAACCTATTTTAAGATCAAAGACTTGAATTATTCAGTTGTTGGAGATGCAAGTGCTACGCTTGATGAATTCAAAGAAGACTTTATAAAAAATAAGTTTTCTATTTTTTACTTTCTTGGTCATGGAATAAAAACAATTTATCCAAATGGTAAATACGAGTTCAGCGGAATCTGTATGTATAAAAATTATAATCAAGTTCAAGGAATAGGCACTGGAAGACCTGATACACTTGAGATATCAGATATTCCTTCTGGAACTAAATGCCCCTTCGTTTTCTTAAACGCCTGTCATACAGGTGTTGCTGAGGGAAAACGTGATGATTACATTAAAGCTTTTGGCGCTAATGTTTACGTGGGTTGGACTTTTAACCAAGTACCGAGTTTTGCTATGAGATTTGGGAACTCTTTTTTTTACTTTTGTAAAAAGCAAAAGGGCGTAAGTGAAGCTCCTTCTATAACTCAAGCAGCAAAAGAAGGGATTAAAGATATTACTGGAGAAGAAGATCTTGGAAAATATCACCTCTACATAGGTGGTCCTGGCGATCCTAGTAAGATAAAATTGGACCAGTAAGCAGTATGATGATAGGAATACTATTATTTTTCATTTTTAATGTAGATTTGAAGCACTGTTGGGCTAATGATTCTACTGTCAATAATGAAAAAATTAAGACTGTTTTTCGTCACTTAGGATACAACTGGACTGAATTGGATATTTCCCAGCCAAATCACGAAAGAGATCTTCCTTTTTATCATAAATCTGGATTTGATATTTATGGAAAGCTAGATAAAACTCCCTTTGCATTCACTTTTAACCAAGAAACCATGGAAATCATTTCTTTCAGCATTGAAAATCAAACAAGTGAAACAGTAGTAAATAATTTTGATTCTGCAATCAGCCAGGCAGAAAAATATTTTAAAACTTTTTGGAACAATATTGATTTCAGTGATTATAAACTAATCTGGCATGTATCTCCCTCTGATTGCGGAACAGAAAAGAAGTGGAGATTTAAATGGAAAAGATGCATAAATGGATATGTATCTTCAGATGGAATAAACATGGACCTTTCAGCTGATGGAAAAATCGCATTTTGTTCAAATTATGATACTTACAGTTTATGGTCGACATGTGTAAAAAAATCGGTGGAAGAAGCCTCGAAAATAGCCTGTGAATATGCTGAAAATGATATAATCAAGAAAAAAAAGGGTAGCTATCAGCTGGAAGTGATCGACAATGCGAACAAGTATATCACTATTTCTCCAGAATTAATGGATGTTGATCTCTCCAGACCTGTGGCCGTCCATCCAAATTACATCTTTTCAAATTCACTGAAAAATCTTCTCTACAAGTTTCTAAATAATGAACTTGTACTTTCTGATGGCACCAAGGACTTGAGATTAGCATGGATAATTAATCTGAAAGTCATACCCCATAATGTCGACAGTGATGATATCCAGTACATGCAAATTTATATTGATACAGAAACCGGGAAGATTTTAGGTGGTAAAATTTAGAACTATTCAATACAAGTTTTGTAAACAAAATGGGGAGATGTGTCATGAACAATGAAGAACTCGTTCAGAAAGTGACTGCCGAAATCCTTAAAAACTATTCGTTAGGCGGAAATGAAGCTGCGGATAAAAGCAAACTGCTGCCGATCGCGGTTTCCAACCGTCACCTGCATGTTTCAGAAGCTGATTTCAAGATCCTGTTCGGCGACAAGGCACTGCTCACAAAGCAGAAGGACCTGTCGCAACCCGGACAATATGCTGCCAATGAAGTAGTAACTCTGATCGGTTGCAAGGGCATTTTCCAGAAAGTCCGGATTCTTGGTCCATATAGAGTGCAGACTCAAGTAGAAGTCTCCAGAACCGATAGTTATGTTCTAGGCATTAACCCTCCTGTCCGCGATTCAGGCGACCTTGCCGGATCGGAAAAGCTGGTGATTGTCGGACCTGCCGGAGCTGTGACCCTGAAAGAGGGAGTGATCATCGCCTGCAGACATATCCATTTTACGGTTCGGGATGCCATGCGGCTGGGAGTGACAGATAAACAGAAAGTAAGGGTGAGAACATTCGGAGGCAGAGCTCTGATATTCGGAGAAGTACTCTGCAGAGTATCTGATAAATTTGCCTTAGAGATGCATGTCGACACCGACGAGGGTAACTCCGCACTGATCAAAGGCGGTGAACTGGTTGAAATCGTTAATTAAGGAAGGATTGCATTGAGCATCGAGGATTGAGTAAAATATTGAACTAAGCGTTTCAAGACCCTAGTGGACCGCCACGCATAAATTGTGGTTTCAGCTGGAGTGCCGGTGATTTGGATGCAAGGCGCGGTGAGGAGTCGATGTGGTGCATCGACAACGAGCCGCAACGCAGCAGACGAATCGCCGCCATCCGGCAGCCTGTAAGGAGTGAAACATGATATCGGCCTGCTTCTTTGACGCGGCTGTCGCGGCAACCAGCCCAGGTTGCCTTGTCGCCGCTTCGCGAATCAATCTCGATCTCATGTTTCTGAAACCATAATTTAGGCGTGGCGGTCCACTAACGGTTTTGTTGCAGCTTGTCCGGATGAAAATCATTAGGAGGAAACAATGAAAGACGCTTTGGGAATGATCGAAACCAAAGGGCTTGTCGCCATGATTGAAGCCGCAGACGCCATGGTAAAAGCCGCCAATGTGAGACTGGTGAGCTGGGAAAAGATCGGTTCCGGCTATGTTACTGCCATGGTGCGGGGCGATGTCGCTGCAGTGAAAGCCGCGACCGACGCCGGCGCAGCAGCCGCCCAGAAAGTCGGAGAACTGGTGTCTGTCCATGTGATCCCGAGACCGCACGACAGTCTCGAAGATGTGCTGCCGATCGGTAAAGGCGAAAAGTAAATACTCTTTAAGGAATATTAAATGCTTCTTGGAAAAATCTGTGGCACTGTTGTCGCCACCAGGAAAGATGTTAACCTTGTCGGTTTCAAATTCCTGGTCGTCGAGGAATTGACGATCGAACTGAAACCCACTGGAAAATTCCATATAGCAGTGGATACGGTAGGGGCGGGTGCAGCTGAGACAGTGCTGCTTGTAAGCGGCTCCTCAGCCAGACAGACCGTCAAGACCGATAAAAAACCGGTGGACTGCATCGTAGTCGGCATAGTGGATACCATCAACCTGCAAACATAGGTTGGAAATTCTTAACTGCTGGAGGGCATAATCTATGTCCCTTGACGAAAAAGAATTAAAAAAAATCGTCGAACAGGTGGTTTATCGCCTGAAAAAACGTGAAGAACCTGCTGTCTCACAGGCTCAGGAAACATCAACAGCACCACGGCCGGGCGGAAAAGGGGTGTTCCCGACTGTCGATGAAGCCTTCGAGGCAGCTGCAATCGCTTTCAGGCAGCTCAGCCAGACCACCTTAAAAAAACGGGATGAGATCATTTCCGCCTATCGTTCCTTCTGCCGGAAGGAAGTGGAGTTTCTTGCCAGGACTGCGGTTGAGGAAACCGGCTTTGGCAAGGTCGCCGATAAGATCAAGAAAAACATGCTGGCGATCGAGCGGACTCCCGGCCTGGAAGACCTCACACCCCTGATTTTCAGAGGCGATCATGGTTTGACCCTGGAAGAATGCGCTCCCTTCGGAGTGATTGCTTCCATTACTCCTTCAACTAATCCTGCCGCCACAGTTATCAACAACAGTATCAGCATGGTTTCTGCTGGCAATACCGTCGTCTTCAACAATCACCCGGCTGCCCGACGTTCATCACTGCGCGCTGTGGAACTTATGAACGAAGCTTCCCTGAGCGTTGGCGGCCCGCTGAACATAGTCACAGCCATCGAAAACCCGTCCATGGAAACTTCAAGAGCAGTGATGAATCATAAAAAAGCCAGGCTCCTGGTTGTCACCGGAGGCGAAGCAGTCGTCCACGAAGCTTTCAAGAGCGGCAAGAAGGTGATGGCAGCCGGACCAGGAAATCCTCCTGTAGTTGTAGATGAAACCGCAGATCTGGAAAAAGCAGGGCGCGACATTGTGAACGGTGCATCTTTTGACAACAATGTACTCTGCATCGCAGAAAAAGAGATCATCGCAGTGGACCAGATCGCAGACAGACTGAAAGAAGTAATGCGCGTCAACGGCGCTTATGAACTTAAAAAAGACGAGATCGAAAAACTGGAAAAAGTGATTATGAATCCGCAGGGAGGCCCCAACCGGAAATTCATCGGCAGGGATGCAGCGGTAATTCTCCGGGAAATCGGCATCAATGTAGGTTCACAGATCCGGCTGATACTCTGCGAAACTCCCGCCTCACATCCGTTCGTGCTCACCGAGCTTCTGATGCCGGTGCTCCCGCTCGTCAGGGTCGCAAACATCTCTCAAGCCATCGATCTGGCCTGCGAAGTGGAATTAGGCAATCTGCACACCGCGATCATGCACTCCAAAAATATTCAGAATCTCCATGATCTGGCCAGGCAGATTAACACGACTATTTTCGTTAAAAACGGTTCATCATACAATGGACTTGGCTTTGACGGGGAAGGTCCGACCACGCTCACTATCTGCACACCGACTGGAGAAGGTGTCACTACCGCCAAAACTTTTACCCGCAAACGCCGTTGTGTTCTGGTGGACTACTTCAAGATTATTTGAGGTCATTTTGCTTTAATGTAATTTTTTAAGGGACACTATGGAAGAACTCTCGAAAATCAGGGAAGCAGGAATCGTGGGAGCCGGCGGAGCCGGATTCCCTACATATTTCAAGCTGAACTCCCGGGTGGAAACAGTGATCGGAAACGGTGCTGAGTGTGAACCCCTGCTCAAGTCAGATCAGTTTTTGATGAAAAAATATCCAGGGGAAATTCTGAAAGGACTCTCATTGATCCGTAAAATAACCGGAGCCCAGTCGGCAATCCTGGCCCTCAAAGAAAAGTACGAGTCATTTGAGACTTTATCCAGGCTGGCTTCCTCAGCCGACTGCCTGAAAGTTTTCGGGCTGGGTAATTTCTATCCTGCTGGAGACGAACAGGCTCTGACTTATGAAGTAACCGGCAGAATCGTACCTGAGGGTGGGCTTCCGCTTCAGGTCGGGGTTGTGGTCGATAATGTAGCCACCATCTATCAGGTTTTCCAGGCTGTCAGCTCTGACCTTCCGGTCACGGAAAGAGTAGTGACAATCACAGGTGAGGTGAAGAATCCGGTAGTGGGTTTTTATCCAATCGGTACATCAGTCAGAGAAGCTCTGGAATCAGCCGGAGGAACCATAGGTGACAAGTTTGTGCTGCTCGATGGTGGTCCGATGATGGGCAAAATGATCAGCCAGGACTCAGTGATCGAAAAAACCACCAGCGGAATCCTGGTACTTCCGGAAAACCATCCAATCTCGCTGAATCGTGCCTTGAATATTCAGCGTGAATTGAAACGCGATTTTGCAGTCTGCTGCAACTGCACGGACTGTACCCGCACCTGTCCCAGATATCAGCTCGGTCATGCTCTGGAACCACACCGGATCATGCAGAGCATAGTTCACAACAGTCCAGCCAGAATTCCTGCTGCTTTCCTCTGCTGTGAATGCGGAGCCTGTGAATTCGGCTGCCCGATGGGACTTTCTCCTCGAAATATCAATCAGTATCTCAAATCAGAGCTCAAAAAGCAGAAGGTCGCCAACCCTCACCAGGAAAAACCTGATGCAGTACGCTCTCAGCGCGAATGGATGAAAATTCCTCCCTCCAGACTTTTGAAACGCTTCAGGCTGGAAAAATATTATCAGCTGCCGATTTCTTCGCAGGATACTGCTTTCAAACCTTCAAACGTGAAAATCAATTTAGCGAAGCATATAGGAGAACCAGCAGTTCCTCTTGTCAGGGTCGGCCAGAAAGTCAAAGCCGGTGAAAAAATCGCTGCGCCCAGAGCGGAAGCTAAATTATCAAGCAACTGCCATGCTTCGATTTCAGGTTCAGTGATGGAAGTAACTTCAAATTATATCAGGATCGGGGAGTAGGAAGTGGAACAGGATAAAATGACTAATCCGGAAAATCTTGAAACACTAAGGAATGAGCTGAAAATCCTCAAGAAAGAGAAAGAGAATCGAGACCTTCTGCTTGAAGTCAACAAATCCATCTACAGGATTACTGAACTGAATGTGCTGCTCGATCTGCTCGTCCAGGCAGCCTGCAAAGTGCTCGACGCCGAAGCCGGATCTGTCCTTCTGCTGGACAAAAAAACCAGCGAACTGGTCTTTGAAGTGGCCACCGGCGAGTCCGGCGATATGGTTAAAAGCATCCGTGTCCCGTTGGGGCGGGGTATCGCAGGTACGGTTGCCAAGAGCGGAGAACCTCTGCTGATCAAGGACGTCAAGACCGACAACCGCTGGTTCAACACTGACTCTCAGAGCAACTTCATCACCAAGTCCATCATGTGCGTCCCTTTGCGTTTGAAACACGGAGAAATCATCGGCGTGATGGAGATCCTCAACAGTTTAAAGAACGACACTTTCCTGGAAGAAGACGTGGAGCTGTTCCAGGCTTTCGCGAACCAGGCTGCAGTCGCCATTGACAGCGCCAGGCTTTATAAAGAACTTGAGGAGAATTATCTCAGTACCATCAGGGCTCTCGCCAATACCATCGATGCCAAAGATGCATACACACGGGGACACTCCCACCGCGTAACTGAGTATTCGGTTTCAGTAGGCAAGGCAATGGGATTCAACTCCAAGGAACTCAAGGAACTCAGATTTGGCGCTCTCCTGCATGACATCGGCAAGATCGGAATTCCGGAAGAAATCATCGGCAAGCGGGCTAAACTGACTGACATGGAGTTCAAGATCATCCAGAATCACCCGAACATCGGCTCATCTATAGTTGACCCAATCGTTTTTCTACAGGACAAAATCCCCTCCATCCGTTATCACCATGAGAGGTA
Organism: Candidatus Wallbacteria bacterium; assembly: GCA_028687545.1. Lineage (NCBI taxonomy): Bacteria > Candidatus Walliibacteriota > Candidatus Wallbacteria bacterium. The sequence goes on along the minus strand of JAQTZZ010000016.1, from coordinate 30,512 downwards.
TGACGGCAAAGGATATCCTGAGGGCCTGAAAGGTGACACCATCCCACTTTTTGCAAGGATCATCGCAGTTGCCGACACTTTTGACGCCATGACTTCCAACCGGCCATACCGTGAGGGACTGCCGCTCGCATTCGCAGTGGATGAGATCAGAAAAAACTCCGGATCCCAGTTTGACCCCAAAATCGTGACGGCATTTCTCTCCGCGCTGGAGCGTGATACCAAGCTGTTCACAGAATACTGCAACAAAGAGAAGGTCAAGATCCATTTCCGCTATCTCGCACCACAGGCCAAAACCGTTTACCTGATCGGTGATTTCAATTTCTGGAACGCCACCATGGATCCGATGACTCTGTCAAACGACGGATACTGGATCAAAGACATGGAGTTAAATAAGGGAAAATATGAATACAAGTTCATAGTGGACGGGAATTGGGTGGTTGACCCGGAATCCAAGGATAATGTGGAAAACTCCGTCCGCGGTCAGAGTTCAGTGATCAACGTAGGAGTCGAGAATGGAAAGAGCGATCGGGGTAATTGAACTGCGCAGCATTGCCAAAGGTATTGAATCAACCGATGCCATGCTCAAAGCTGCCGATGTTTTTTTAATCGATTCCCGCCCGGTCTGCCCGGGAAAATATTTAATTGTGGTCGGCGGCGAGGTCGGATCAGTGGAAAATTCCGTCCAGGCAGGCGAACAAGTGGGATCAGAATATCTGGTGGACAGCATCGTGATTCCAAATGTGGCAGAGGAAGTCTTTCCGGCCATCAATGCTGCAACTGATGTGGCAAAACTTGAAGCTCTGGCGGTTGTCGAGACATTCTCCCTGACAGGAGCCATTCTTTCGGCTGATACAATGGTCAAAGCCGCAGGGGTACATCTGATTGAAATACGGTTGGCCAAGGGGCTGGGCGGCAAGGCTTTTGTACTGGCCACAGGCAGCGTGGGAGATTGCAAAGCTTCCATCGCAGCAGTGAATGCCGAATTCAAGGAAAAGGGACTGATCATCGAGGAAGTGGTGATACCTAACCCTCATCCTGACCTGGAAACGGTGCTGTTTTGAAGATCCTGAGCTTATCCCTTATTTTACTGCTGCTTGGATATGCAAGCCTGTATCTTGTAAACGACAGGGCTGATAATCTTTTTGGTCATGTTTCTCCTCTTCTGATTGTTTCGGGATATGTCTCATTTGGAATTTACCTGTATCGGCTGAATGAGCTGGATAAAGGCTCTAATAAACAGTAATTTATAAGAGGGGTGGAAGGATGAAGATAGCGATCGGCAGCGACCACCGCGGCATGAAATTGCGTGAATCAGTTCTGGAAAACCTGAAAAAAAAAGGTCATGAAGTCATAGATGTAGGTGCTTTCGAGCAACAAAATTCCGATTATCCTGATTTCGCATTAAAGGTAGCCAGGCTGGTGGCAGGCGGTGAATGCGAACGTGGTGTGATGATCGACGGCGCAGGCGTCGGCTCAGCGATCGCAGCTAATAAAGTTCCAGGTGTCAGAGCTGTCTGCGGCAATGACTATTTCATTGTACAAAACAGCCGCAAACATAATGACACAAATCTTCTCACTCTAGGCAGCGAGGTCACAGGGACAGGCAAAACCATGGAACTGCTGGAACTCTGGCTTGCCACCGGCTATGAGGGTGGCAGGCATCAGGCCAGGATTGACAAGATCACTGCCATTGAAAAAATGTTCTCATTAAGCCTTTCAGGAATCGAACGGCTGATCTCCGAAATCATCTCTGGATTCGGTCTTGCCAAATCCGGAAAACCCGCTCATGTATCGGATAAAAAGCTGATCACAATTGATGATCTGAAAATTTTTTCCGGATCTGAACTGACTGTAGGATCCGGTACAATTGTCACACCGCTGGCCAGAGACTTTCTCAGGGACAAAGGCATCGCATTAGTGAGGAAAAAATGAATCTTGCTCGCGTCTGCGGAAATGTGGTGGCATCTCACAAATATCCTTCTCTTGATGGATATAAGCTGATCCTGATCCAGCCGCTGAACGGAGAACTGGAAAAAACCGGGAAACAGATCATCGCCACTGATCTGATCGGCGCTGGGACCGATGAACTTGTTTTTTACGTGACTTCCAGGGAAGCGAGCAACACCATGGAAAATCCGCTTGTCCCGACTGATGCTTCGATTCTGGGAATCGTGGACGAAATCCTGCTTCTGGATAAATCAAAGGATGGTGGAAAGTGATCCTCGCCAGGGTGAAAGGAAATTTGGTGTCTACCTGCAAGGAACCGCGTTTTGATGGTTACAAACTCTTGCTGGTGCAGCCTGTTTCTCCATTAACGGGCAAGGACGAGAAAGGCGAACTGATCGCAGTTGATTTTGTGGGAGCCGGCGCAGGTGAAACCGTGCTGGTGGTGAATGAGGGATCTGTAGCAGCCGAACTTTTCCATGACGATAAAGTGCCGCTCTCTGCGGTGATCGTTGGTATCGTTGATAAGATAGAAATTGCAGATAGGAGGGAATGATGGAAAAAAGAGCATTGGGAATGGTGGAAACCAGGGGGATGGTGGGAGCCGTGGAAGCGGCTGACGCCATGACCAAGGCGGCCAATGTCACACTGGTGGGATACCGTAAGATCGGTGTGGGGATGGTGACGGTTCTTGTCAGAGGTGATGTGGGTGCCTGCCAGGCTGCCATCGAGGCTGGAGCCGCTGCTGCCCAGAAAGTCGGCGAACTGTTGTCTGCCCGCCTGATTGCGAATCCGCATGAGGACGTGGAATCAATACTTCCGAATCTGGAAAAGCCTGAGGCAGAAGAAACTGACGACAAAAAGGAAAAAAAACATAGAAAAGAAAAGTAACATGCTGAAAATTGGAGCAACCCATGGATAACAACGAGCTGATCCGCAAGATCACTGAAGAAGTGAAAAAGCAGCTGGGAGGAAGCCAGACTTCCCGTCCCAGTTGTGAATCTCCCCAGCTGAACCTGGTCAGGAAGCAGATCGGGATTCTCGAACACGCTATCTCTGAATTGAAAGCCTTGGAACAAAGCCTTTCTGCCGGTCATTCACCTGCCGCACTGGAAGCAACGTCAAAGCCTGAAATGCTGCTTTCCTCAGGCGCCTGCAGTTTCTGCGATCCTGGAAATTGCACAGGCTGCGGCTATTGCATCGTGAACAACAAAAACTCAGTCTCCAAACTGATGGAAGCTGGCGCAATCAGGATCGGGTCAGGTGCCGGAATTCCATCCGCCCCTGGAGATCTTGCCTCCTATATCGACCACACCCTGCTTAAACCGGATGCCACAGCCGATCAGGTGATCGCTCTGTGTGAAGAAGCCAAAAAATATCAGTTCGCTTCAGTCTGCATCAATCCCACCTGGGTTTCCCTGGCTGCCAAAATTCTTGCCGGCACCAAGGTCCGGGTCTGCACTGTGATCGGTTTCCCGCTGGGAGCTACTGCCTCCAGCGTGAAAGCTTATGAAACCAGGAGGGCTGCCACTGACGGGGCCGGCGAGATCGACATGGTGATCAACATCGGAGCCCTGAAATCCAAAAATTTCAAGCTGGTGGAGGAAGACATCCGCCGCGTAGTCGAATCAGCGGGCGACAGGATTGTGAAAGTGATCCTGGAGACCGCACTTCTTACTGATGAGGAGAAAATCATCGGCTGCACCCTTTCCAAGGCTGCAGGGGCTCATTTTGTCAAGACATCCACCGGTTTCGGGCCAGGCGGCGCCACAGTCAAGGACGTAGCCCTGATGCGGGAAGCGGTAGGCGAAGACATGGGAGTAAAAGCGTCAGGAGGCGTGCGCGACACCAAGACAGCCATGGAAATGGTGAAAGCAGGCGCTACCAGAATCGGAGCCAGCGCGTCTGTAGCGATTGTCAGCGGCCAGGCTGCAGGAAGTGGGAAATACTAATTTGAGTTCGGTAAATTTTTGTGGTGTGCAGCCAGATGCTTTTGTGAAGCCATGATTTGTGGCGGGTCCTGTCCTGTGTCAACTTTTTCTCTTCTTCGCAGTAGCTCAGATGAGGAAAAGTTAACACTGGCCACCCCACAAAGTTTTCAGGAGATAAATTTAATAAATTTACCGAAGTCGAGCACTAGTCAGAACAAATTGAAAAGCGCCTTTTTCCTGGCGCTTTTTTGTTTGTTCTTCTATAACACTCAGTATGATTATCTGCATCTTCTGGTCAGCGGCCTGATCTGGTGCTGGCTGCTCCTGATACTGCCTCCATTGGAAGATAAGGAATCGCGTTTTCTTCTCTGGACTGCCTTCCTGCTGGTTTTCAATCTGATGATCAGCGCTACTGTCTTCTGCACACTGCTCCGTGACAGCGCAATCGCTGCAGGCCTGACCGTTTTTTTTTCCGGCCGGAAATTCCTGATCCGCAGCGAGCTTGGACGGATGCTCGATTTCATCCTGGCTGGAGTTATGCTGATCGGGCTTGTACAGACCGGTTTTCTGACCTCGCTCTCGGCATATACCACACATGGCTTTTTCCAGAATGCCAGCTTTTTCGGGGCTTTCCTGCTTCTTAATCTCTCCCGGGTTCTGGATAAAAAGTTCTTCCCCTGGGGCCTCAGCTATCTGATCTGTCTTGCTGCCGCAGCATCCAGAGCCTGCTGGCTGGGGCTGGCGTCCGGACTTTTGCTTTTTGCTTTTTCAGAGCGCAGGTTAAAGCCGTTAGCCTACCTGCTGGTTTTCCTTTCCCTGATACTGATCGGAAACATCAGCAGAGCCAAGCTGTCGCAAGGAATATCTGAATCGAACTATGCCATTTCAAGGCAGGAAATCTGGCAGAACGCCTGGGAGCAGTTCAAAGAAAGACCCTGGTTCGGCAATGGCTGGGGCTCATTTTCCTCGCTGTTTCTCGAGCATAAACCGCTGATCAAGCTGCATGCGCATTCGCTTTATCTGGAGCTTCTTTCCGGTTTCGGGATCTGTGGAGTACTGATACTTCTCTGGCTGTCGCACAGATTCATGAAAAACTTTGTCAGGAGTAAGCAATGCCTGCTCGCTCTGCTGCCTTTTTTCCTGGCCAGTTTCTTTGACAACAACTTCTATTCCTACCAGATAGTGGTTATTTTTTTTCTGGTCCTGCTTTATTTTTCCATTGATGAAAAGGAAGGAGAAAGCCAGAAGTCACAGTTGTTGACGGACTGGGAAATCAAGGCTCTCCTGTTTTATCCGTTTTTCTTTTTTGCTGCGATTTTCATTAAAAGCCAGGTGTTTTTTTCTCTGCTTCCGCTTTGTTACCTGCCGCTTCTGAAACCGGGAATGCCTAGTAAACTGCTGAAAAAATCCACTTCTGCGTTCATCGTCTGCCTGATCATACTGGTTAAAATTTCTATCTATGAAACTGGCGTTGATTTCATGAAAAACAAGGACTATTCGAGAGCACTCTCCTGCTTCAGTACCTCTGCAAATTATCTCTGGCCTGTGAACCCTCTGGAACTGTTTTATGCAGGCAATGCAGCTTTTTTGCAAAAAAGCAGTTGGCTGGGAATGGCTTCTGGCTACTATAACAAAGGCTCATGCCTTTATCCCTGTTTTGATTACTGGAAGGTCAATCTGGAGATCAGTCTCGGAAAAGCCGGTGAGATTCAGGCCTTCCACGGCGAAAGCCTGGCTCTGGCTGCTGTGTATTATAATAAAATCGGTCAGTTTGACAAGGCCCAGGAATTTTTCCGGAAAGCCTGCCTGGTGGAGCCCAGGACTTTTTTCCTCGCTGATTTTAAAAATGAAGCACTTCAGCAAATAGGGAAAGATCTGAATCAGATCCTGAAAAGTCTGGAAAGAAATCCTGAAAATGTGATTGAACATCTTAAACTTGCATATTATTATCTGGAAACAGGGGAAACTGAATCCGCCCTCAAATATTCCAGATTGGCAAGAGAAGAAGCCCAGAACGGGAAGGACAGCTTTCTGGCAGAAAGTATCATCCAAAGGCTTACTGGAAAAGCGTCGACTGTGCCGGACAGCATTGATTTCAACGAAGAATTTCCGGAGCGCGTCTTCGGCTTGCGCGGACTGAGAAGACCCGGACTGGTGGATATGAAGCTTGTTTATGAAGACAACAGCCTTAAATGAGGGTTCGATGAAATTCCTGATTCCATTTTATCTGGGGATAGGAAATGCAGTGATGTTTACCCCGTTCCTTTCCACCCTGAGAAATAAATTTCCGGATGCCTCGATCCATCTGATCGGAGGCCTGCCCTGGGAACCTGAAAAAATCCTGCCTGCCGAGCTGTTCGATGAATTCCATTTCCTGCCTAAAACAGCACCTTTTTCAGGAATCATGAATATGCTTTCCGAGCTTCCTGATCTGGATGTTTACTTTCATCCCTATCAGGGCAGTAATTACAAATTCCTGATGCTGTTGCGTATTTTAAGGCCCCGGGTAACTGTCATCGGGCATGCGGGGCTTCCCGGATTCAGGGGGATCTGCAACAGGCTTCTGCTTTCCAGGGGATATTCCTGGAAATCCGGGGTCCATGAAAGCCGGAAATATCTGAACCTTCTGTCAGGGCTTCAGATCAGCGACAAAGAATTCATCAGTGTTCCAAAGATCCGCTCCGTTCCTTCGATTCTTGCTCCCGGATACATCGTGATTCATCCGGGAACCACCTGTAACCAGGAATCCCCGAAAAAATATCCGCTGGAACACTGGCTGCTTGTTCTGAAAATGTTGAAAGAATCCGGCAGGCAGCTTGTCCTGGTCGGCGACAGAACTGAACTCGAACTTGGAAACAGGCTGACTGCAGGTTGCGATTTCCCGGTCAGAAACCTGATCGGGCAGACCACTGTCAGTCAGCTGAGCGGAGTGCTTGGCAGCGCTTCCCTGGTTCTCGGGGCTGATTCAGGTATCGCACACATGGCAGGTGCACAGAATGTACCCTTGATCGTGCTCTGGGGGCCGACTGATTTCAGCCTCAGCCATCCGCTTGGAGACAAGGTCCATTTCCTGAAAAAGGATTTCCCCTGCGCTCCCTGCACTTCGGCTTTTAGGCGAAGCGAGAAAAACGCACATCGCCGCTGCCCGGAATCACCGTGCATGAACTCCATCTCACCTCAAGAGATCGTTGACCTGGCCCTGGAAATTTTAAAATGAACAAGAAATTCATCATCAATGCCGACGATTATGGCCTCAGCCCTGGGGTTTCCAGAGGCATTCTGGAACTTTTCCGCTCAGGCGCGGTCAGTTCGACTTCGGTGCTGGTTAATCAGGCGGACTGTGTTGAGCAGCTCCAGGAACTGATGAATTCAGGCCTGCCGGCTGGAATTCACCTCAACCTGACAACCGGAAAGCCTGTACTGCCTGCTGAAAAAGTTCCTTCACTCGTAAACAGCAAAGGCCGCTTTCACGACCTGAAAAAACTCTGGCTGCTGCTGCAGAGCGGCAGGCTCAACCCGGAAGAAATCCGTCTGGAACTGTCGGCCCAGGTGGAAAGAATGTCTGCGAGTCTGAAACCTGATCATTTCGACGGGCATCAGCATTTTTACTTTTTCTCAAAAAAATTCGCCAGGATCGTCTTCCCGCTGATGCGGGATTTCGGGATCAGGGAAACCCGTCTCCCGTTCGAATCCAGGCTTTTTCCCGGCTCACACCCGGTACTTGTTGCAAAAACACTGCTGCTGAACTGGTCAGTTCATAAGATCATAGCCTTGCTTGAAAAATACAATTTCAGTTATCCTGATTCATTCTTTGGCCAGCAGTTCTGCGGACGCTGGAGCCTGCGGGATTTCACCAGGGTTTTCAGGCACGCGGAAGGTGTGACTGAAATCATGGTACATCCCGGATTTTGCGATGATCTGCTTCGGAAACGGTCAAGATTGTCGGACCAGAGAGAAAGAGAACTTGAAGTACTGAGGAAAATTGCCGGAAAGATCAGCTTGGATTCTTTCGGCGAGATTTGAGGTTTAAAATGAAACGGAACTGGCAGAATTTCTGGTCAGACAAGACAGACGGCGGTCACAGGCAAAATGACGAGTCTTACCTGGCTCTCGAAGCCAGGGAGAAACTTTTCCACCTGGGATCCGGCGGATCGATCCTGGATTTCGGCTGCGGGGCTGCAGAGCTCTTATCCTATTTTGCAGGAGCGTTCAACTATGCGGTTGGGGCTGATTTTTCCAGCTCCATGCTGGGCAGCGCGGAAAAAAGACTCAAGAGCCTCGGAATCAACAATGTCAATCTGATCCAGGCTGACGACAGGACTGTCTGGAGCAAACTGGACCGGAAATTCGACAGAATCACCTGCGGCCAGGTTGTCCAGTATTTCAACAGCCGGATGCTGGACGAATTTCTGGGAAATTGTAAAAAGAGCCTTAATCCCGGAGGAAAAATCATCCTCTTCGATGTGATAGATCCAAGGATTTATCTGCTCTATCATTACAGAATCATCGGCAATCAAAAACCTCAGGCAGTAAGACTTTTTTATGCTGCAGCCATCTTCTGCCGCGACCTGTTCCATCTTCTTTCTTTTACGCCTCTCTGTGAACTCGGCTTCGCCCATCATCCGGAATCAATGAGCAGGATTGCAGCCCGGCATGGCTTCAAAATGACCAGAGTTGGCTCAATGTATTATGAGTATCGCTACCATGCCGTGTTGGAAGAAGATTGATCTGAGTCTAAATCTGCCTGCTGCGGTCGACGGGTTAGGATTAAATATTGGTACTGCAGAAGCCAGGGCTGTGCAATCATCCCAATCTCGCTCCGCCGGCCCCGCTTTTGCGGGGACCCCACCGGCTCCGCGGCTAAGGTTCTTCCTAATCAAACCATGCTCCCTACGCAGACAGATTTAGACTCGGATCAAAACATATTGCCATCTTTTTATCTACATTTTCATATATTGCTTTGAACCTTGGATTGAATTATCATCATCCACACGGAGGCGGCATGCTCTATAATGCAAATGCAACAATTCGGCTTCTGACGATCATTTTTCTGTTCTGCTTTGTATGTTCTTCAAATGCAGCCTGGAACCTGAAGGTCGAACTGGTCGCTCCTGGCACCAGATCAGAGGGACGCAGGGGCATACTCGAATACAACGGCACCAAGATCACTCCTTATTCTGAAAAACTCACCCTTCAGGATGGAACCGAATACTTTTATCTTGAAGCTAAATACATCTGGAACGATGCAGGCTGGAAAATGCGGTTTGCCAAAGTGCCTGCGCCTACAATGGAAATTGGAGCCATCACTACAGACGAGACTATTATTGGTCATTATTATGGTGAAGCCTCTCAGCTGAAGCGAGGCACTCCTGCGGAATGGGTGTTTCTGGAAAACAAGATGTACAAACTCTGGATCTCCCCGGAACGCATCAACACTTTCCTCGGCACTGAGCAGCAAAAAGAGGAGCCATTCGTATTTTTAACCGACCGCCATCCAGCTCTCCTGTGGCATATCCCTTTTTTCCCCACCCTGACTCTGTCGTCGGATCAGAATAGTTTTTCAGTCGTTGGCTACGAATCAGGCAGAAGTTCTCCGCTGGTCTATAAAATAGACAAGAAAACCGGAATTTTCACCTCAATGTATCCCTGGCCTTCTGACCTGCTCCAGTCAGCTCTTTCCCCTTCCTTTACCGTGCTAGGCGACAGGCTTTATTATCTTGGCGGAAGCCTCTCGACCGGTAGATTTGTAATCCAGGACATGCGGAAGGGTCAGGAAATTTTCAGTGAACGCAAGTATTTCACTCATCACGCCACACTGGTTGTGTTCAACGAAAGAATCTATCTTCCCTATTCGGAAGCTGATCACAGATTCTGTCACCTGGAAGCGAGGGATCTGGATGGAGCTCTGCTCTGGCATTTCAGAAGCAGGGAGAGCATCAGTGAAATCCCGCCGCTGGTCGACAGTGAACGCGTGATTTATTTCACCAATGAAACAATCTACTGTTTCCAGAACAGGTAGACCGGAATCATTTTCCCTGTCCACCTGTAATTTCTTCTGTATCCTGAATTCTGAGTTCCGAATTATTAACACCTGTCTCTGAAGAAGTCAGGATTTTTTTAACTGATTTCAAATCCCACTGGGGGATTGACAGCAGAAGAGCTGCCACTGCCACAATCAAATGATCAACCCAGGTTCTTTTCCTGCCGCAGAACAGAAAATAGATAATGAACAAAATGAAAAAAGTGGTGAGATAGGAAAAAATCATGTCCAGTAGATAAATCTTGATCATGATTAATTTTAGCATCGAATCGATACCTGGAGAAATTCAGACCTGAATATTTACTTTATGCTTCCGACCATATAACCTGATTTCATGAAATCTGAGAAGCAGAAAAAAATCGCAGTGATCGACTTCGGATCCAACTCCACCCGCCTTCTGATCACAAAAACCGATGATATTTTTCATCCGCTCGTCGAACTTACAACTGTCACCAGACTTTCGGAAGGAGCTTTCGAAGACGGAATCCTGAAAATGGCCCCAGTAGCACGCACTCTCTCAGTCGCCGGCGGATATCTTGAAATCTGCAGGAAGCAGCAGGCTCAGGTCCGCTCATTCGGTACCAATATCCTACGGGAGGCGAAGAACAGCGGTGATTTTCTGGAGAAAGCCGGTAAACTGGGCCTGACCGTTAAAATACTCAGTGGCAAAGACGAAGCATATTTTAATTATCTGGCTGTGAAAAACTTTTTCCGTGACGATCTGGACTCTCTGGCAGTCGATCTGGGCGGAGGAAGCATGGAGTTGATTTACTGGCGCGGGGAGGAATGCCTCCTTGAGAGCAAACCTGTCGGCTGCATCCGCTTTCTGGATGACTGGGAATCCGGCAGGTTCGACAAAATCCGAAAAGCGGTCCTCTCCGGGTTGAATCAAAGCCGATCCACAGGAAGCTTCACCAGACTGATCGGTATCGGCGGCACTGCCACTACCCTGGCCTCGATCGACCTCAGCCTTCCAGAATTCGACCAGACTAAAGTGCAGGGGCACGGAATTCCAAGAGCCCGCCTGGAGAAAATCTACCGGAATCTGTCGGAAATGGACCTGGAAAGCAGGAAAAAAATACCTGGTATGGATCCTACCAGGGCTGACGCCCTTCCCTGCGGAGCGCTGATCATTCTTACACTGATGGAGCATTTTTCTTCAGATCTCCTGCTCGCATCGCATTATGACTTGATGTATGGTTACGCGATCGCCAACAAGGAGAAAACGGGACTGTAAACTTGAATCGGTTGCAAGGTGACCATGAAAACTTCCAAAACAGCTAAATCTTCATCTGTAACAAACCTTAAAAAAAATGAGGTGCAGCTCAATCTGGCCATGGAAGTCCAGGACAGCTTTCTGCCGGGTATTTCGGAAGTCAAATGGGGTTACTGCCAGTTTGGAGTGCAGAAGATTAATGCCCAGAACGCCAGCGGCGATTGCTACGATCTGTTTCCAATAGAGGAGAACCGCTACTTTTTCCTGTTCGGGGATGTCTCAGGCAAGGGAATTCCGGCTGCCCTCATGATGGTGCATCTGCTCTCTTCGGCAAGATTCATGGTCTTCAGATTCCAGAAACCCGCCAGGATCATCTATGAACTTAACAACGAAATCCACAGACTTTCCAGCAAAGGCATGTTCGCCACCCTGCTCTGTGGAATCCTTGACCTGGACAGGAAAGAACTGGAATTCGTGAACTGCGGACATCTGCCACTGCATTACTATTCTGCCGGCAGCAAGAACTGGCGGATTCTGACAAACCTCGACAATGTGCCGCTCGGAATCATCCGCGACAACAAGTTCAAGACATGCAGACTGCCTTTCCAGACAGGAGACACCATTCTGATGATTTCCGACGGAGTCACAGAAGCGTGCGATAATTTGGGACGGGAATTTTCACTGGAAAAAATACGCAGTACTTTCCCTCTGAATGGAGCAGACCCTCAACACCTTGTAACCATGCTGTTCGAGGCCTTGAAAAAACATTGCGGCAACAGTGTTTTTCCGGACGATGCCACCATTTTTGCCATCCAGAATTCCCTGCAGGAATCCAGCACTCATATGATACATCCTACAATGCAGGGGCTGGAGAAAATCAAGGAAATTGTGGGACCCTTCCTTTCGAAATACTATCCTGACATCCAGTTCCAGAATAAAATGAGGATTGCCTTTCCCAAACTGCTCTTCACCCTGCAGAACCTGGACACCACCAGCGAAACCGATAAAATCTGGGAGCTGAAAGTAGTCGCTAAAACCAACAGACTGGAAGTCGGCATCCGCACCCAAGGGGACCACATCGACAGCGAAAAAATGATCTCTGCAGATTCCTACAACCTGATTTCCATCCTGCTGGATGAAGTCAGTTTCAAACCGCTGCAAGGCGGAAGCCATATCCTGCTGGTCAAAAACCTGGCTTGCTAAATTTTTGAAATTTTAATAATATGTTCTCAATTTAACCAAGGCAGGTATCCATGAAAATCAGATTCAAGATTCATAACCTTGTTTTACTTTTTATTCTGCTGTCCTTCAGTCTTGATTCCCTCTCAGCCCTCACTTCCCAGATCCCGCTCAAACAGGGCTGGAACCTGATCAGCCTGGGATTGACTCCGGCCAGCGGATCGATTGAAGTGATCTTTGCGGGCTGCCCGGACATGAAATATGTGCTGGGATTCTTCCGCTTGCCTGTTGACGCGGGTACTGAAGGATTCCGGATTTACATGAACCTGGACATTGTAAGAGATTTCTCCACTCTCAGGACCATGGACGGACTCCACGGGTACTGGGCCTATATGAGCAAGGCCGCCACCCTGGAAGTGAGCGGAATTGCCATCGCAGACACCAGAGAATGGTCTCTTGAATCAGGCTGGAACCTTGCAGGATACTGGCTTTCGACCAGCAACAGCCTTCCCACTATGGAAACTCAGACCGGCACTGTGATCGACTCGGTCTTCAATCTGACATCAATCGACGGTGTGGCCAGATACATCTCGGGATTCTATCGTCCTTCCGATGGGGGCAGCGAAGGTTTCCGTACATTCATCAACAATGCAGCCATCGGTTTTTCCACCCTTCAGACGCTGGATCCAAATCACGGTTATTGGTATTACATGGACCGCCCAGGCACACTCAAGTATCTGTCAGGGCTTCCGACAAGGTCCCTGACCGGGGTCACTATTTCTCCTTCTTCGATTAACCTCCATCCGGGTACCAGTTACACTCTGTCAAACATCAAAGTTACAGCAGTCTACTCCAACGGCAGCCAGGAAACCGCCACCGGCATGACCTGGAACATGAAGTCAGGCGGAGGTGCACTCAGCACTTATACTGCTCCAGACACTGACGGAACGGATGAACTAGTAGTCAGCTTCTCAGCCAGAAATATCACTGCCACTCAGGAACTGACAGTCAATATCATCACAGGTCCTCTTCCACAGCATGCATTGACTGTGACTCTCGCCCCGGCTGAGGCTGTCAGCGATGGTGTGCAGTGGAGCATCAACCATGGAAGCTCATGGAGTAATAGCGGCGACACGGTCGGAGTTGAGGAGAATTCATTATTCACGATCGAATGCAAGGCTGCCAGCGGCTGGATCATCCCGGCTGCAGCAGTATCAACGATGAGAAACGAGGATCAGGCCCATACATTGACTTATGTGCAGATCCCGGGAGTGTCGTGGCATCAGGCTACCGCTGAAGCGGCTTTTCAGGCAGTAGCTACCTCCGGCCTTAGTTACAATGGTAAAATGTGGGTGATCGGTGGAGAAGATTACCAGGCCAATAAAAAAAATGAGGTCTGGAATTCCACTGATGGGGCGGACTGGACACAGGTCACTGCCAACGCGGCTTTCAGCGCCAGATCCCGTCATACATGTCTGGTTTTTGACAACAAAATGTGGGTGATCGGCGGCTACACAACCTCTTACCTGAACGATGTCTGGTATTCCGCGGATGGAACGAACTGGACAGAGGCCACTTCCGAAGCTGCTTTCAGCGTCAGAGGCTGGCATACAAGTCTGGTTTTCGACAATAAAATGTGGGTGATCGGTGGATACAGCAAAACCGGTTACCTGAACGATGTCTGGTATTCTGCAAATGGGGTGAACTGGACAGAGGCCACTTCAGGAGCTGCCTTCAGCGCCAGAAAATGTCATGCCAGCATAGTCTTTGATAACAAGATGTGGGTGATCGGTGGATACAGTACCGGTATTGGTAACCAAAACGATGTCTGGAGTTCCGGGGATGGCTCGAACTGGGTTCAGTCCACTGCAAGCACGGCTTTCAGTCCGAGAGGATATCTGGCCAGCCTCGTTTTTGATGAAAAAATGTGGGTGATCGGCGGTTGCGGCAGTGACTGTTATAGCGATGTCTGGTCCTCGCCCGATGGCAGCAGCTGGACGCTTGTGACAGCCAGTTCCGCATTTGCCCCAAGGTATTCCCTTGCGGGTTTGAGTTATGACAACAGAATCTGGGCAATCGGAGGAATCTGTGGTACTACCAGGGACATCTGGTATACAGGAACCGCTTCCCCGGCCCTTTCACCTCTTTACATTACTACCAGCCCTCTCACTCTGGAAGTAACTGCAGGCAGCACATTTGAACTCTCGACCATCAAAAAAACCGTGTTTTATTCCAGTGGCACAACCCAGGAAGCGAGCGGTCTCAGCTATATTCCATCCAGCGGATCTGTCACTGGCACACTCTATACGGCACCAGGTTCAGGAGATTCCGACACGCTGGAAATTTCCTGCACTGAAAGCGGCAGGACCATCACCACGCATCTTCGGATAAAAATCTGGCCATAATAAATCTTCCCCGGCGTTTACAACAATTCAGCCAGGAGTTATCATGAACAGATGCCGTACTTACTCTTTTCCGACCAGAAAAAAATCTTCCTGTCGATGCCGGCCTATCGGATCGGCAAACAGCCCGGAAATGAAATCCTGCTGAGGGACCCGACTGTCAGCAGGAATCATGCTCAGATCGTCAAGGAGGATAACCAGTTTTTTCTCTGCGACCTGAAAAGCACCAACGGCACTTTTCTCAACGGCAACAAGGTCGAAAAACAGCGCCTGCGTCACAATGACGTGATCCGCTGCGGAGAGCAGGAATTCACATTCATCGAGGAACTTCCGGGCAGTTTCATCCTCAGCAAAACAGATCTCACAGACAGCATTTTCCGTCAGATCTCCTCGATCCAGGAATTTCTCGGTACTGTAAGCGACGAAGAACTCGGCACAGAGCGGTCCAGACAGTTTCTCAAACATCTGCTCAACTCCCTGGGCAACGACATCACTAATTTTCAGAATACCTACCGCATGCTCCTGACCCTGTTTGAGACTGCCCAGAAACTGAACTCGTCCCTGGACCTGAGCACAGTTCTCACCAATCTCATTGATTCAGCCCTGGATTTCTGCAACGCTGAGCGCGGATTTGTAATCCTGTTCAACGAAAAGGGAGATCTGGAAGTCACCATCGCCCGCGGCATGGAGCAGAAAGACCAGTCCTCGCTGGATTCCCACCACATCAGCAAGCACATCGCTGCCAGAGTCGCGGATTCTGGGGAAGCCCTGGTCACTGAAGATGCTTTCAAGGACATCCGCCTATCCGAATTCGAAAGCATCATGGGGCACAAAGTCAATGCTTCGATCGTCTGTCTGCCGCTTGTTTACAAGAACAGAAACATCGGAGCAATGTACCTGGACAGCTCCAAGAAAAAAGTTTCAGCCAGATCGCGGGAACTGGATTTTCTGACAGCCCTTTCCAATCAGGCTGCCCTCGCGATCGTAAACGCGAAACTTTACCAGGAAGGGCTCAAACGGGAACATATCCAGCACGAACTGAGACTTTCCAAGGAAATTCAAAAACAGATCCTGCCCAAGGACTTTGAAGGTCAGTTCCCGGGGCTGGACATATATGGTCTCTGCAAGACAGCCAAAGAAGTAGGCGGAGATTATTACAATTTCTACCAGCTCGACTTTCAGAAGCACATTATCGGTTTCTGCATCGCCGATGTCTCTGGAAAGAGCATTTCCGCCGCGATCGTTGCTGCCATGTTCCACAGCATACTCAAAGCCATGTTCCGCACCGGCTTTTCAATTGCCGACATCTTCGACCAGCTCAATAATTCGCTGATCACCGACCTCTATGCCGGAATGTATGTCACCGCTTTTTTCGGGCTTTACAACAGCGAAACGCACGACCTTCAATACATCAATGCCGGCCATAACCCACCCCTGCTTTACCGCTCAAGATCGAAAAAAGTGGAAATGCTTGAAAGCAAAGGCCTGCCGGTCGGGATGTTCGAAAGCACAGCTTATGAAATCGAAGAGATCAAGCTCGAATCTGACGATATGATCCTTCTTTACACCGACGGCGTCACAGAATGCTCAAACAGCAAAAAAGAATGTTTCGGAGAGAAACTCCTCAAAAAATACCTGCACCAGTTTGTCGGGAAAACAGCCAAAGAATCGATCAACAAGCTCTTCTCGGTTCTGATGGATTTCAAGACAGAAAACACTGAACAGCAGGATGACATCACTGCGATGATGATCAAAGTTCGGAACTGAGGGTTAGAAATTCATCTTCCGAAATAATCCTGACTCCCGCTTTTTGAGCCTTTTCCAGTTTGGACCCGCTATTTTCACCGGCGATCAGGAAGTCCACTTTTCTGGAAATCGTATCCCTTACTTCTCCCCCGTTTTCTCTGATTTTCTGACGGATCTGGTCTCTGGTGAAGTTTTTAAGTGATCCAGTAACCACAAAGGACTTCCCTGAAAGTGAACCTTCTTTTTTCAGATAATGGAAGTTGACTCCGGCTTCCCTGAGTTTTTCCAGCAGGTCCTTAGTCTGCGGCCTGCCAAAATATTCTCTGACTGCAGCCGCTGTCTGTAGCCCGACTTCAGAAACGGCCAGCAGCTCTTCCATGCAGGCACCAGATAATCTATCCAGCGTTTCGAACCTGCGGGCCAGCGTCTCAGACAGGTGTTCCCCTACTCCCGGGATGCCAAGGCCGGCGATCAGCTTGGAAAGGCATCTGCTTTTGCTTTTCTCAATGTTTTCGAGGAGCTTGCCTGCGCTCAATTCTCCGAATCTGGGAAGACCCGCCAGCTGATCGAGCTTCAGGTGGTAGATGCCTGAAATTGAAGAAACCAAGCCTGTCGAGACTAGCTGATCCACAATCGATGTACCCATGTTTTCTATATTCATGGCAGTTCTGCCGGCAAAATTCTCCAGGGTTCTCCTTAGCTGCTCAGGACAATCCGGATTTGGGCATTTCAGGAACACCCCGTTTCTGACCGATCGGGTATTGCAGGCAGGGCAAAGTTCCGGCGGAATGATCATGGTTTCCATGCCGGTTCTCTGGTTAATCAGTACTCTGATGATGTGGGGGATTACCTCTGCAGCGCGTTCGATTTCCACCTGATCCCCTTCCATCAGACCAAGCCTCTCTATTTCGTCGAAATTATGCAGGGTGGAGCGCTTCACAGTCACTCCGCCGATTTTCACAGGTTCCAGTTCAGCGACCGGGGTGATCGTTCCGGTCCGGCCCACCTGGAACACTACGCGGATTACTTTGGTGACTGCAGTGGGGGCTTTAAACTTGAAGGCGATCGCCCAGCGCGGGATCTTGGAGGTTTCCCCCAGAACTGCCCTGTCGGCAAACCTGTCTATTTTAACCACGATTCCGTCAATTTCATAAGCCAGTTCGTGCCGTCTTCCGTCCCACTCTCTGCAGAACGACATAACTTCTCCGATATCCCTGCAGAGCCGGCCATGAGGATTGACCTTGAAGCCAAGCTTCTTCAAAACCTCAAACATCCCGGACTGCGAATCGATCTGCAATTGAGGGGCTGACCCGAAGGAATGAACGAAAATCTCGAGACGGCGCTCTGCCACAATCCTCGGATCAAGCTGGCGCACAGTTCCAGCCGCGGCGTTTCTGGGATTGGCGAATGATTCTTCTCCCCTCAATTCTCTTGTTTCGTTTAGCCTGGCAAAAGAAGGAAGGGAAAGATAGATTTCTCCCCTGACGTTGATGTCGACCGGCTCGAACAACCTGAGGGGAACGCTTCCAATCCGCTTCACGTTTTCTGTCACGTCCTCGCCTGTTTCACCGTCACCACGGGTAGCTCCGGTGATAAATTCTCCTTTTTCATAAGTGAGGCTGATGGACAACCCGTCGATTTTAAGTTCAACATAATAATTTACTGCCGCAAGTTCTGCAGCCTCACGCACCTTCCTGTCAAAGTCCATCAATTCGTCATAATCGTATGTGTTTCCAAGTGAAAGCATCGGTATTCTGTGAGAAATTTTAGTGAAACCCTCGGCCGGAATTCCTCCTACCCGCCGGGTAGGAGAGACAGCAGATTGAAAATCAGGGTATTCAAGTTCCAGTTTTGAAAGTTCGGATAGCAGCAGGTCAAATTGCAGGTCGCTGATTTCCGGCTGGTTTTCAATGTAATACAGGTGATTGTGCCTGTCGATCAAGTTTCTGAGTTCTTCGATGCGCTGCTTTATCAGTTCCTTATCCATAAAGCCTCATTCAAACTGTTTTTACCCGCAAAATCTCGGGTAGATTTTTGAGGTTCCATCTTTGGATCCTTCTACTTGCCGGCCTTGCTGCTCATCCTGCAGGCGGTCAGGAAATCATCCTGAAACCTCACGATTATTCCGTTCACTCCGCAGTAAACCTCAGACAGATTCTTCATGTTGTAGAGAAATATATTTTTATCCCTGACGTTTCCTGCATTCAACACTGGATCAATACCGGTTTTCTCAGGATCAGAATATTTTTTCAATGAGTCGATGGCTGAATTAAGCACACCCGGATGCGACTTGCTCGAAATCAGATGACTGCCAAGGTTGAAGGGGCTGCCGAGCATGTCCTTGAGGAGATAGAGCTGCTTCAGGTTCTCCAGTGAGGCCAGGGCTTCATCAATGTTATTGATTTCACGCAGGTAGCGCTCCAGTTCAAATCTTGGCAGCCCCGGGCCGTCCAGATAACTGCTCAGGATGTTCCTGCTGCTTTTCAGTTGCTCTGCTGCAGGTTCCAGATTCGGATAAGAGGCTACAGCAGGAATCAGGAGCATTTCTGCTGTCCCCGCAATGTCAAGTTTGGAGCCTGCCCAGAATTCAGCAGACTTTCCGCTGAAACCTGCAAGGTATGTCTTCACTCCCTGATAAGTTTCCAAAAGTCCGGCAATGAACCTGAACTTTTCCTCTTCTGTGGCAGCATTTACACCGAATGAGCGGCTGATTTTCCTAAGACCTGCCAGTTGATCATCTGCTTCCTTAGCGATCCTGCCATTGAAAGCAGTAAATTCCCTCGCATAATCGATTCTCCTGTCAGGGCGTACATTTGGAGTAAGGTATAAAAGGGAAAGAGTCCCTAGCAATTTACACTGCATGCGATTCAGTCTGCCGATGGAGGAGTAATACCAGGTCACTTCACGGCTGTCCAGTGCCACATCCTTTGAGATGTAAATCGAGATGGAACTCCTGAGCTTGAAAATTTTATCCCCAAGTGCTCTGTTCTCTTTGCTGTTTCTGGAAAAGAATGTCTCAGACGTGGAAGCGGCGAAGCCGGGAGTACAGCCAAGTAAAATCGCCAGGATAGAAATACAAATCAGTTTTTTAAAGAATTTCATCAGACCTTCTTTTCTTCCTTAGCTATAAGTATACCAGGAAAAACAGCAGGCTTCTAATTCAAAACAGAGTTTTGTCAGTGCTCCTTGAACTTCCTGCAGAAGGTACTTTTTTTAAATCAAGTCTATTGATTTTCAAAGATCTTTCGATAAATATTCCAGATAAAAAACCTTCCCGGGTTGTTATTTTACACATGAAACCTGGAAAAAAAGGATGAAATATGGATCTGTCATCTGTAATCGGCTTCCTGGTAGGATTCGGCGGGTTGTGGCTTGGAATGACGATCGAAGGCGCGGACCTGAGCATGTATCTAAATCCTTCCGCCTTCTGCATTTCAGTGATAGGCACGATCGGAGTCTCCATCGCTTCAGCTAATGCGAGTACCACAAAGAATATCTTCAGGATCATCAGAGTCGCTTTCCGCAGAGAAGACCACAAACTGCTGGAATTGATCTCCACCATGGTCAGCTTTACGGACAAGAGCCGCAGGGAAGGGCTGCTTGCGCTTGAGCAGGACATCGACCAGCTCGACAATGCCTTTCTGGCTAAAGGCCTGCAGCTCGTAGTCGACGGAATTGACCCTGAACTCGTGGGCAGCATCCTCCAGACTGAGATCGACCAGATGGCTGAGCGGCATAAAGGTGGAATCGACTGGTTCGAAGCTGCAGGCGGCTATGCTCCGACCCTGGGAATCTGCGGAACAGTTCTGGGAATGGTCGAAATCCTGGGAAACCTGGAACATCCTGAAGAGCTCGGACCCATGATTTCAGTAGCATTCCTTGCCACTCTGTATGGCATCAGTTCTGCAAATCTTCTGTATTTCCCCCTGGCCTCGAAGCTCAGGCAGAAAAACCGGGAAGAGCTGATTTTTCACGAAGTGATCCTGCAGGGAGTATTGGCAATCCAGGCCGGCGACAATCCACGCGTGGTGGAAGAAAAACTGAAAGCTTACCTTGACCCGGAGAGCAGAAAATCCTCCGCAGACCAGGAAGGCTTGGCTGAGGAAGAAGTCTGATGATAAGGAAGAAGGGGCCGGAGAAATCAGTCAATCAGGACCGCTGGCTGATAACTTATGCCGACATGGTCACTCTGCTGGTGATTTTCTTTATCATCATGTATTCCATGTCCAAAGTCGATCGAAAAAAGTTCGACCAGATGGCAGAATCCCTGCGATTCAATGTTTTCTCTGCCGGCGAAGGCGGTAAGAATCCCGTTCTGCCATATTCAGGGAAAAAATTGATGGAACTGCGGAACGGAAAATCCGAAGGCACGACTTTCCTCGAGGGGACCAGGGAAATGAACTTTCTGGTCACTACAAGGGAACTGGAAGCCAAGAACAGGCAGCTGGCTTTAGAATACAAACAGATACAGACTATCAAAGGCAGCCTGGAGCAACTGCTCACCGGCGAGGTCAATGCCCTGGGTGTGCAGCTGCAGGTGGAGGAACGCGGCCTGGTGGTGCGACTCTCATCCAACATCTTTTTCGAACTTGGGAGCTCTGACCTTAAACCAGATGGAATTGCTGAACTGAGTAAGATAGCCGGCACGATCAAAGATAACAATTTTCAGATCATGGTCGAGGGCCACACAGACAGCCTGCCGATCAATACTTCAAAATTCCCTTCCAACTGGGAGCTGTCCGGAGCGAGAGCGCTGAATGTGCTGAAATTCCTGATGCAGAACGGGCCGATCCCGCCTGAGCGGCTCGCTGCCATCGGCTACGGCGAATTCCATCCGCTCGATCCGGGCGACAAATCCCAAAACCGCCCGCGCGACAGGCGCGTGGACATAGTGCTGATCCCGCCCAGCAAAGGCTGAGGACAACGGATTTCATTCAGCCTAAATCAATCTGAATTTCATTACTCGACATGTCTTGTATACTGACAGAATTATTAATTGCTCTAATTCTTGCTGCCGATGATTTCGAAGGCCAGGTTGCTTGAGATCTCCGCGATCCTGAAATTGATGGCCCGCAGGCAGTCGATCATGTCCAGATGGATCGGAGAGGTTTCCACTGTTTCCTTCATGCCCTTCTGCATCCGCTTGAAATGGGACAGGTAATATTTCTTGGCTTCAGGCTCGATCTGCGGCCTGTATTCAGACAGGGCTTTGGCGATTCCGAAGTCTTCCTTGCGCAAAGCGAGTAGCAGCTGCCTGTAATTATTCAGAGTCTTATCATAGTACTCGAAAATTTCCCGGTAGCCGTCTTCAGAGAATTTGTAATCCTGGTCAATGGTTTTCTGCGCGAGCTTCATCAGATTTTTGCTGATTATGTCCCCGATGTGCTCCAGGTTGTCCACCACGAACAGCATTCCTGTCAGACGTCTGGACTCGACTTCAGAGAGTTCCTTGCCTGAGATCGTAGTCAGGAACGGATTGATCTTTTCTTCCAGCACATCCACCTTGTCGTCCTTGTTGATATTCTTCTGGATCAGTCTGTAATCTTTTTCCAGGATTGAGGGCTTGATGTTGATGATCATGCGCTCCACTATATTGGCCATGTGCAGAATTTCCCGGTAAGCCTGTTCCAGGGCAAGAGTGGGAGTGTCCAGCAGGTTTTCCTTGATGTAATAGGTTTTGAATTTGGGCTTGTCCGAAGAGTCCTTGACCAGCCAGTCCATCAGGCGTGCGAAATACTGGATGAATCCGATGAACAGAAAAACATTGACTACATTGAAAACCGTATGCGCATTGGCAATCTGGCGGGGCACCGAATCAGAGCCAGACCAGAGCGTGATCTTTTCAATCAAACGCGCATACTGGGGAATGAAAGGGTAAAAGATCAGCGCTCCCAGCACCTTGTGCAGGGCATGCCAGTAAGCGGCTTTCACAGCACTGACATTGGAACCCCAACTGGCAATGATAGCTGTGATAGTGGTCCCGATATTGGCTCCGAAAGCGATCGGAATTGCCTGCTGCAGAGTGATCATGTTCTGACTGCCGAGTGCGATCAGGATCGCCATAGTGGCTCCAGAGTGGATCAGTGCAGTGAGAAATGTACCAAGTAGAAGAGCATAGAAAGGATCATTTAAATTTTTCAGCATTTCAATGATCGGTGGATAATCCTTGAGAGGCTGCATGGAATCTGCCATCACCTTGATGCCGTAAAAAATCATGCCCAGGCCCATGATCAGGGTACCGTACTGGGCACGGAGTTCGTCCTTCTGGCTGACCTTGACCAGGAAACCCAGGAAAATCACCAGCAGGGCGTAATCAGTCAGTTTGAAGGCGATCAGCTGTACTGTAAAGGTGGTGCCGATCTCAGCTCCCATTGTGATCGACATCGACTGCACGAATCCGATCAACCCTGCGGAAACGAATCCCACCACCATCACAGTGGTGGCTGTGCTGGACTGGATCACGGCAGTCACCAGTGTCCCGATCATTACTCCCAGGAAACGATTGTTGGTAACCGAGGTCAGGATCGTCTTCAGCTTCCGGCCTGCGACTTTCTGCAGAGAGAGCTTGGTCATTTCCATCCCGAGCAGGAACAGAGCCAGCCCGCCCAGCAGGGAAAAGAAGAGGAATTTCATCCAGTAGGGAGATTGTGCTGTGATGTAATAATATACACGGGTAGATTCATCGCCATGGCAGTTGGCGGAAATGTTGATCTGAGCATTATCGGGTACATTCTTTGTAAGAGCAAGTTCAACGGTAGCAATTCCCATCACATCCGTCATGACAAGATTGTGGGAGAGAAAGGTGTCATTCTTGTAATTAATTACTTCAAAATCGATCTGCACTCCACTCTTCGGGCTTCCGTCCTGATTAAAAAGCTGGACCATCAATGGGGTATGTAACGATGTTCCGGTGTTGCAGTAAAATTTGGGACTCCCGACGATTTTCAGGGTGACAGCCTCTTCCGCAGCTGTTCCGGCTGCGGAAAGAATCATCGCATGCATGAAACAAATTCCCAGGAAGATTTTTTTCCAAATAAGCATCATGCAGTCTCCACAGTCAGATTATCGATCAGCCTTGCCCTGCCGACGTGGCAGGCTACCAGGATCACGACTTTTTCCTTGATTTCAGCGATTGATTCGAGCGTTTCCGGATGGCAGATTTTAATATAATCGAGCCTGCTGTCCGGGATTCCGGAGATCATCTTTCCCATCATTGAGATAACGCGCTCTCCGCTCGTCTCCCCATTCCCGATCAAATTCCTCGCTTCTTTGAGGGACTGATGGATAAGGCCGGCTTTAGCCCTCTGCTCCCGGCTGAGATAAACATTCCTGGAGCTCATGGCCAGCCCGTCC
This sequence comes from Candidatus Wallbacteria bacterium, assembly GCA_028687545.1. Classification (NCBI taxonomy): domain Bacteria; phylum Candidatus Walliibacteriota; species Candidatus Wallbacteria bacterium. The sequence continues at coordinate 6,701 of JAQTZZ010000016.1, read as the reverse complement.
TTTTCCCTGACGATCGGGCATCCCAGGACTTCAACCGGTAGATTCAAGTCCAGCGCCATCCTCCGGATTACCCGAAACTGCTGAAAGTCCTTCAGGCCGAAATAAGCCCTGTCAGGCGACACCAGATTAAAAAGTTTCAGGACTACTGTAGCTACACCTTTGAAATGTCCGGGACGGGAAGCGCCACAGAGAATTCCGGACAATCCCTCCACTTCAACGTAGGTCGAATATCCCTCAGGGTACATCACATCCTCTGAAGGCAGGTAAATCAGGTCTGCTCCGTGCTTTTCGCAGAGGGATGAATCCCTCGTAAGATCCCTGGGATAATTGCTCAAATCCTCCTGCGGGCCGAATTGCTTGGGATTGACGAAAATGCTCACTACAACAGCTCCATTTTCCTGCCTGGCTTTATCGATCAGTGAAGAATGGCCTTCATGCAGATACCCCATCGTAGGAACAAATCCGATTTTCAGCTCTCTGGCTTTCATTTCCCTGATTTCATGGTTCAGGAGGTCAAGCCGGCTTATCGTTTTCAACTTCACTTCCCCCTTTATAACTTTGAGACAGGTCCGGATAACTCCCATCACAGATTTCCTGCTTGTAAAGTTCCAGGGCTTTCCTGATTTCAGACCTTAGATCTGCGAATGTCTTCACGAATCTCGGTTTCTTCTTCCAGGCCGAGAGGCCGAGCAGATCATTGATCACAAGGATCTGTCCGTCACAGTATGGTCCGGCGCCGATCCCGATCGTAGGGATCTTCAGATTCTGGGTGATGTTCCTGGCGAGCTGGTAGGGTACGCATTCCAGCACCAGGGAAAAGGCACCTGCAGATTCAATATTGATTGCCTCGCGGAAGATCCGCTCCTCCTCTTCGGCACTTGCACCCTGCACCAGATATCCTCCGAAAACATTCACTGATTGCGGGGTAAGCCCAAGATGCCCCATCACCGGTATACCGGCTTCCACACAGCGCCTGATCAGTTCCACACATTCCTTGTTTCCGCCCTCCAGCTTTACTGCCTGGCAGGAAGTTTCCTTCAGGACACGCCCCGCGTTGCGAAGACCCTCCTCCACTGAAACCTGATAGCTCATGAACGGCAGGTCGGCGACCACAAGGGAATGGCTGCTGCCGCGCGCCACCTGCCTGGTGTGATAAATCATCTCTTCCAGAGTGACTCCAAGCGTAGTCTCTTCGCCCTTGAAGCACTGGGCCAGTGAATCTCCCACCAGAACAATATCAATGCCCGATTCGGAAACCAGAGTGGACATGGTAAAATCGTAAGCCGTGACTGCAGCTATTTTACGGGAACTCTTGGCCTGCTTAATTGTGTTTGTCGTTACCCTTTTCATGGAAGTCCTCCTCAAGTTGTCTGTGATAGAGCTTGACATGGTATCTGCCTGACAGGAGTTTTTTCAGGTAATTTGCGATTGCCACTGAACGATGCTGTCCGCCAGTACAACCAAAGGCGATCTCCAGCGAGTTCTTTCCTTCTTTTTTGTAATACGGGATCAGGGTCAGGATCAGAGTTTGCACCAGCTTGATGAATTTCCGGGTGACCTTATGGCTCAAGACGTGTTCCAGCACCCTGGGATCGTTCCCGTTCAGGGAACCAAGTTCAGGGATGTAAAACGGATTAGGGATGAAACGCACATCGAAAACCAGATCCGCAGAAATCGGGATCCCGAATTTATAGCCGAAACTCAGGATGTTCAGGTAAAAGCTGTCTTCAGCTTCTTCGCAGAACATCTGATGGAGTCTTTCCCACAATTCCTTGACGCTGGTTTCAGATGTATCCAGCACCACATCAGCGCGGACCTTGAAATCTTCCATCATCGAGCGTTCACGATGAATCTTCGAAAGCAGGGTGCCGCTGCCGGTCAATGGGTGCTCACGCCTGGTCTCGCTGAAACGCTTCACTAGGACTTCTTCGCTGGCATCCATGAAAATCAGGCTATATTCTGTTTCCTTTTCTTTGAGATAAACCAGTATCTTGCGGAATTCATCAAAAAATTCACTGCTGCGGATGTCAATACCGATCGCGATTTTGCGCTCTCTCAAGCTGGAATTCTCGATCACTGAGAGAAATTTATCCAATACCAGGGGTGGCAGATTATCCACGCAGAAATAGCCGATGTCTTCCAGAAATTTCAACACCTGGCTTTTACCGGCTCCGGAAAGGCCGCTTACGAAAAATATCTTTTCCCTGTGCTCAAGCAATTGCATCCACCATCAGTCCTCTGATTTCGGAGATTTTTGTCTGCAGGACCTCTTTTTTCAATTTCAGCATGGCGCTTTCAGTAATTTCGTCCATTTTCTGGTCAATGCTTTCCACGATCTGATGAACCTTGGGTAATCCCTCCCGATTCGCCACTTTGCTTACAATGGTTTTCACCTTATACTGGGAAAGCAATTCCTGTGTGAATTCCCTGACTTTCTGTTTGAAGCGTCTCAGCACATCCGGATTCCGGTAATACAAAAGATCCTGGGACAATTTTTCAACTTCGTCTGAGAGTCTCTTGACCCGTTCCGTGATTTTTTTATCCACCTGGGCATCGAAAAGTGCAGAAAAAATCCCTGCCTGCTTTTCAATGCTTTTTTTCCCCCTCTGCTGGATTTCTCTGATGTCTTTATCGGTGTTCACCCTCATAGTTTTTCCTTGAGCCTTTTTTCGATCTCAGAGAGCAGGATGCGGTTTGTTTCCTCGATCCGGCCGGGTTTTACCAGCATCACCCTGTCCGGATTCTCGCTGGCGATCATCTGATAGCCTGAAGCTACTCGTCTGTGGAAATCCAGATTTTCCTGTTCCAGCCTGTCTCCGCCTTTCATTTTACCATTGCACTCGCTTTCCTGTCTGGCACGGTCGATTCCCACTACCACATCCACCATCAGGATGAAAGTAAGTTCAGGCAGTATTCCGTGCAGGGAAATTTCATGCACCGCCTTGATCAGAGACAGATCCAATCCTCTGGCATAACCCTGGTATGCGGTTGTGGAATCGTGGAATCTGTCGCAAAGTACCAGATATCCTTCCCTTAAATGAGGAACTATCACTTCGCCGAGATGCTGCGTGCGTGAAGCAGCATAAAGGAGCAATTCAGTCACAGGGATCATGGCTGTGTTTGAGGGGTCGAGCAACAGCTGCCGGATTTTTTCAGAGATTGGTGTGCCTCCTGGTTCCCGTGTCAATTTCACCAGGTATCCCTGTTCCTCGAAATGCTTTTTAAGCAAAGAGATCTGAGTGCTTTTACCGCTGCCCTCAGGTCCCTCAAAGGTTACGAACAAGCCGCCAGAAATTATCTTCTTGCACGCCAAACCAGGATTCCTCCAGCGATTCCAACGATAATATTCGGGAGCCATGCTCCTACAAGCGGGGTCAATGCCTTGGTCAGGTAGCAGGCCTTTCCCACAGATAATAATATATAGTAAAAGAAAATAATCACAATCGACAAGCCGGTACCAATCGCTTTTGAATTACGGCTCGGGACAAAGGAAAGAGGCGCGCCTAGCAGTACGAATACCAGGCAGGCAAAGGGCAGCGAAGTCTTCATGTACAGCTCATATGCCATACTGTCTGTATTCAAACCCATGTTCTGGTATTCCCTGATTTTGGATTTGAGATCACCGAAAGACATTTCCCTGGGGCTTTTAGAGCCCTCCTTGTAATCGCCCAGGTCCATCTGCAGCGGACGCTGCATGGTTTCGAACTTCACCTGGCTGCTGAAATCCCCTGATCTGTTGAAATTGTACCAGTACCCATCGTCGAAAATAAACCTGTCCCCTTCGAATCGTCCAGTGTCGGCACAGAGCAGTATCGGAAAGGTTCCCTTCTGGAATTCAAGCATCACGACGCCACCAAGTTCACCTCTCTGGTTTTTTTCGGCGTAAAGAGCCCGCTCGTTGTTGCTGAGCTTGAACTCGCCTTCCACGATCTGCGGAATGGGTTTTTTTAAAAGAATCTGGCGCTGCAGATTGGCTCGTTCGCGATTTGTGTAAGGAACTACAAATTCATTGATCAGGAAGGACGCGCAACTCATGAAAATTGAGAACAGGGCGAGCGGCATCAGGATCCGGAAAAAACTGATCCCCGAAGCTTTCAAAGCTACGATCTCTGAATCCGAGGAGAGACGGCCGAGAGAAATCACGACCCCCAGCAGCAGTCCCATCGGAAAAACAAGCACTGCCAAGGCCGGCAGGCTGTAGAGGAAGAATTTCAGAACATCGAAACCTGAAACACCCTTGTTGATAACCATGTTTGTCAGTTCCATGAAAATGTCGATCAGAAAAATGGCCATAAACAGGAAAACGCCGAACAAGAATGGAGGAAGGATCTCTGTGAGCAGATAGCGGTCAAGAATTTTAATCCGCAGTAAGTAACTCCGGAGCGGTTTCATTCCACGTAAATGATCGATCTTCTTCCCCCGTAACCGTCATCTTCGGTCTCCCGGGAGTTGGAGTCTTCGATCCATTTCAGTCCGTCGATCACGAACTTGTATTGATATCTTCCAGGTTTCAGGTAGAGCGTAACTCCCCATTTCCCCCCGCCCAGGTTGAAAAGTTCATCGGCTTTGGGGTCCCAGTTGTTAAAATCCCCGGCCAGGGTTACTCCTGCAGCTTCGGGAGCCTGTACTTGAAAAACCACGCATCTTGTGTCTTCCTCAAGATCGTCACAACTTTCACTGTTTCCGCCTTTGCGGTAACCCAGAAAAAAGCCTAAAATGAAAGTCCCTAGAAAACCAATCAGAATTTTCCACATTTACTCCTCCTCAGGCCGGTCTGATCGGCATTATCACCCAGATGAAATCCCCCTGTCCGTCTGCGGATTTTATGAAACAGGGTGTCAGCGGTTTATTGAAAGACAGTTCTACAGATCCGGCGTTGATCGAATTCAAAGCGTCGATCAGATAGCGGGCATTGAAGCTGATCTCCAGATTCCCGCCCTTCTTTTCGCATGACTGCTCAATTTTAGCGAGCCCTGTCTCTGAAGAAGCGGCTTCCAGGGTGATCCGGCCGTCGCCGATGAACAGCTTCACGATGTTGGCGTTTTCCCTGGCGATCGGCATGATTCCTTCGAGTGATTCGACAAAGGCGGCAGTTTCAGTCTTGAATGAAATCGGGCATTCGGATTTTATGAACGACTCATAGTCAGGAAATTCGCCTTCGAGCAGCCGGGAATAAAATTTAAGGTTGTTGATTTCGAAGCCGACTATATTGCCACCGTCATTGAGCTGGATCTTCACAGGGAATTGATCGTCTATCAGAGTGTAGATTTCATTCAGCGCTTTGCCTGGGATCAGAAAAAAATGATCTGCCACCGCCGATTCAGCCAGTCTGCAGTTTGTGATCGCCAGCCTGCGGCTGTCAGTGGCCACCAGCCTGAAATTGTTGCCTTTCAATTCAGCCCTGGCTCCCATCATGCTGGGTTTGCTTTCATCTGTCGCAACAGCGCAGCGGACAATATTGATCATCTGTTTAAGCAGGCTGCCTGAGATAAAAAAGCTGAAAGCCGGGTTGAACTGAGGCAGATACTCCTTATATTCAGATGCTTCAATGCCGTTGAGCATGTAATTGAAGGGACCGGAAAAAAGTCTGGCTGATTTGAGATTGCTGCTCTCCAGAGTGATTTCCTCGCTTCCTGAGGAAATGGCGTTCACCATCTCCAGCATCAGCCTGGCAGGAAGAGTGATTTCTCCTTCTTCAATCACATTGGCAGGTATCTTCACCTCAGTGTATGATTCAAGGTTCGTAGTGAAAAGATAAATTTCCTTTCCATAGGCCTTGAGATAAATATTGTTCAGGATCGGCAGGGTGGATCGTGTAGCTACTGTTTTATGGACATTGTTCAGAGCCTGACGCAATTCCTTTTTTGAAATTTCCAGTTTCATAAAAAACTCCATGGCAATATTTTTGAGACATGATACACATGGTACCGGGTTTTGGCAAATTATTCCGAAAAGGTCTGGAGGATAGTGTCAGCCGGTATTTTTTTTTTGTTGACAAGCATTGAAATGTTAGTAAAATAATCCTGCGGAATGCGTTGTAAATTACGGGCGTCTTACTAAAAAGTCCTGGAGCCCAAGTTGGAAAAAAGCATACTGCTGAGCATCGTCTTCATACCTACCATTGGCGCGTTCCTGCTGCCTTTTTTCGGAAAAATCTCCAAGCTGTTCAGAAACATCATGGCTCTCCTTTTCAGTTCTTCCTCTTTTTTTCTATCCCTTCTACTGATCCAGTCGATCTTTGTTAATGATCAGATAATCCAGATCGACCGGCACATGCCGCTCGGTTTTTCATCCATCTTCGTAGGTGATAAGCTGGCGCTTTTCATGGCGCTGGTTTCCTCCTTCATCAGCGCGGTGATTGTGCTTTATTCCTTCGGATACATCGAACAATGCAATAATCAGAATGAATATTACCTGATGGTGGTTCTGTTCCTGGGCGCGATGATGGGACTGGTGTTTGCCGGAAACCTGATCGTGCTGTATGTTTTCTGGGAAATCACAAGTCTGGTCAGCTGGCGGCTGATCGGATTCTACCGCGAAAAACATCAGGTTCTCAGGGCAGACAAGTCATTCCTGATGACTGTTTTCGGAGCCCTGATGATGCTGCTCGGATTCATGATGCTTTATAATCAGGCCGGTTCCTTCGACCTGGACGCAATCCGGCATTCCCTGGGTGGCCACCCGGTCTCAGGTCTGGCCGT
>JAQTZZ010000015.1 GCA_028687545.1 Candidatus Wallbacteria bacterium | reverse complement strand
ATCATCAGGCAGCGTATTGACCCATAAATCTCGACAGACAGCCTCGTATTCACCTGATTCCAAAGTGTCTGCATCGCCCATAAAACCAATAATTTCCTGAGGTGCAATCCATCCAAAGGGCTGGTTAAATTCGATGTGAAAGCTTTTGCTTTCCTGTATTTCCACAGAAGTGCCGCTTTCACGCCATTCAATTTCTCCTGCAAGCCGCCACTGTGCGCCTGCATTCACTGCTTTTTCAGGATTGATGTTTACTGTCAAATTGTGTTGGATTGACTCATAAGACTCGACTTTTACGTCATCAGTGTCAAAAACAGTGCTATAGATGTTTCCTGGCTTCTCCCAGCCAGGTATGGTCTGGAATTCTATTTCATAAGTATTTCCTTCTTGTAACGAAATTTGCTCATTACCATTTCTCCAGGTTTCATCTGAGCTAAGTTTCCACTGCGCTCCTTCGCCCACAGCTTGAGGTGGTTCAAGAGAAACGGATAACAGATGGTAAATTCCTGTATAAGCCACTTCTGAAGAAACGTCTAAATTTCCCATTACATTTGTGATATCATCCGGTTTATTCCATCCAGTCAGTTCTCCCTTGAATTGAACAGTGTAACTTTGGCCTTCCTGAATCTGAACCGAATCGCCGCTGTTTCTGAAAACCGTATCAGTATAAAGTTTCCAGCCTGCTCCAGAATCAATTGCATCCTGTGGTGTAATGTTTATTGTCAGGTTGTGATAAATAGGCAGATAATCTGCTTTTTTGATGAGATCTGAATTTTCCATGGTCTCGGTGATTGGAGCAGGAATAATCCAGCAGTCGATGTCATTGAATATGATGTTGAACTCTTTCCCTTCTTGCACCTGTGCAATAGAACCGCTTTCTCTCCATTCCGTCTCACCTGAAAGTTTCCAGCCGCTGCCTTCAGGCAGATTATCAGGCCCTGTGAAAACTGTTAACTTATGCGATATAGGAGTATAGGTTTTATCCAGCGACAGATCCGCTCCAGCAAGATATGTAGAAAAACCTTCGGGTGCGTTCCAAAAATCGATGGTCTTTAATTCAACTGTAACAGCCAGATTGTCAGGTAATTGCACGCTTGTCTCTGAGTTTCTCCAGGCAGATTCACCAGAAAGCCTCCAAGAGGCTCCGTCCTGGACAGCATCAGCAGGACCGAGATTGATTGTCAGGTTACGATAAAAGCTGTAATCTTTATCAATTGTTTCATCAGAATCACCCATGGTATATGCAAAATCAGCAGGTGTGTTCCACCATTCAAGTGTTTTGAGCTCAACTGTGGTGGAATTTCCTTCAAGAATCAATATGCTGGTCTCAGAGCTTCTCCAGTCCGATTCGCCGGAAAGCCTCCAGGCACCGCCGTCTTGAACAGCAGCACTCGGGCCAAGGTTGATCTTCAGATGATGATAAGGGGCATAGTTCTTGTTGATTGAAACATCAGAATCGTTCATATAGAAAGCAAAGTCAGCCGGAGCATCCCATTCAGCAAGAGTTCTGAGTTCAACTGTGGTGGTATTACTTTCCAGTATCAGCACACTGGTCTCTGAGCTTCTCCAGTCAGATTCACCGGAAAGTCTCCAGGCTCCTCCATTTTGGACAGCCTCTGTTGGACCAAGGCTGATCGTCAAATAATGGTAAGGGGAATATTCCTTTTGGATTGTAGTGTCAGATCCGTTCATGGTAAAGGCAAAGTCAGCCGGTGTTTTCCAGCAGTTTACTGCCAGTAGTTCGACTGTGCGTGTAGAACCTTCCTGGATTTGTACGCCACTGCCTGTTACTCTCCAGTCGGTTTCTCCGTTCAATCTCCAGGAAGCACCTGCATTCAGAGCTCCCTGTGGTCCAAGCTGGACGATCAAGGTATGGTAAACAGTCGAGTAATCGGCGGGAACTGTAAAATCCGATGTTCCTACCGAGCCCACAATATCTTCATACCTGCAATAACCTGTCACGTTATTGCATGTGATTGAATAATTATCTCCTTCCTTGAGCAGCACATAGGTTCCGCTCTTTCTCCAGGTCGATTCACCGGCCAGTTTCCACATGGCGCCTGCAGCTATCGCATCAGCCGGTGTAATATTCACTGTCATCTGATGATAAACTGACGGCACTCTTGAATACAGGACATCGCTTGAAGGAAGGCCTTGTTTAAGCCCTGCAGCTATCCAGACTTTGTTCTGAAATAAATTCAAAGAATACGAAGCTCTGGCAGAATTCATTTCATTGTCGTTTTCTTTAACCCAGTCCGTACCATTCTGAGAATGATAATAAGCACCGTCATACTCGGTAAAAGTCGGATTCAAGACTCCGCCTGCCAGCCAGATTTCATTATTGAAGCTTATGCATGAGGCGAATTGCCTGGGGCTGAATGCTGCATTATCAGTGGCTTCAATCCAATTGACCCCGTCATCCGAATACCATACGTCAGACAGCAGGGAAAGACCGCTGTTCCCAGAAGATATCCACATTTTTTCGGAATGAACGCATGCAGCCTGACCCCATCTGGGACAGAAGGTTGCTTCAGCAGTAGCCAATTGCCAGTCAGCTCCATCTTCCGAATACCATACGTCATTTTTAGGTCCTGACCCGTCATTTCCACCAATCAGCCAGATTTTGCCGGCAAAAGAAAGCACACTCTGCCCATATCTCGGTCCAAAAACAGCCTCTGTTGTTGAACATTCCCAGGTTATGCCGTCACTTGAAGACCAGATGTCGGATAAAGTTAAAGAAGTTTTGCCGCCTATCAGCCAGAGCTTGTCCTGGAATGTTGTGAGAGTATGTCCGTATCGTGGGCAGAATGCAGCTCCGGGTGTTGCGCATTGCCAGACCAGTCCGTCTGAACTGCAAACCACGTCATTGAGCAAATTCACTCCATCGCAACCACCGCTAATCCATAGTTTCTCGTCGAAGACAGCAGATGCTTGCCCATACCTGGCTGAAAAGGTCTCATTGGTAATTGAATCCCAGATATTTTTTGTAAAAACGACGGTTTCAGTAGTTTCTGATTCTCCCATTACGCCTGTCACATTTGCCTGGGCGACCCATTCGGGTGCTTGTGACAATACTATCTCAAAGCTACTGCCCTGACGGACAGGAACTGTAGTAAAGCTGCTCCTCCAGAACTGATCGCTCGAAAGTCTCCATTTAGCACCAGCAGCTACAGCCGCTTCAGGGGTGACTGACACAATCAGGTCGTGATTGATAGGAAAATAGACTGTAGTGAAAACCTGGTCAGTATCAGGCATGGTGCCATTCAGAGCAGGAGATATCCAGCCATAAAGTGGGCTGAAATCAACATGATAGTAGTCTGCTTCCTGGACAGGGACACTGTCTCCACTGTTGTGATAAGCGCTTTCGCCTGCAAGTTTCCAGCCTGCGCCCTGGTTTACCACCTCGGCCGGGCTCAGGTTCAGCGTTAGATTGTGCAGAGCAGCTTCATAGGTACCGCTGATCGTGGTATCATTTTCGGCCATGGTATCACTGAAGTTCGAGGGGTTGCGGAAACCGTATATCTGATTTTTATAGATAACGGTAAATTCTGCGCCTTCCCTTATCTCCACCGAATCTCCGCTGTTACACCAGTTTGATCCGTCTGACAGCATCCATTGCGCTCCTCCAGCAATCGCTATTTCTGGAGTAATGTTCACTGTCAGTCTGTAATTGACCGGTAAAAAGGTTGCAGTGAGCGCCTGATCCGCACACGGCATAATACTGCTCAAAACAGGAGAGATCCAACCGTAAAGCGGAGCAAATTCCAGTTGAAAACCCTTGGTTTCCTGGACAGGAGTGCTGTTGCCACTACTGCGATAAACGCTTTCCCCGGCAAGTCTCCATCCTGCTCCCTGTGTCACTGCCTCGGCAGGCGTCAGATTGATGGTGAGATAGCGTAGTGCAGCCTGATACGAACCATAGATGATTTCATCGCTTTCACCCATAAAAGTACCGTAATTTATCGGACTCGACCAACCTGGAATGTCATTCTTATAAATAATGGTATAGGTAGAACCTTCCCAGATCTCGACTGAATCTCCGCTGTTATGCCAGCTTCCGCTGGATAACTTCCACTGTGCTCCATCTCCAACAGCACCTTGCGGTGACAGGTTTACAGTTAATGCATGCATTTTCGGCAGATATGATAATTCCACAGTGGTATCAGTTTCCCCGATACCACCGAGGACTAAAGCTGGTTCTATCCAGCGCTGGATAGTTCTAAGCTCCATCGTATATCCATTGTTTTCCGCAATTTTTACTGATGTGCCTGATGATCTCCAACTTGAATCACTGGGCATCTTCCAGGAAGCTCCGCTAGTTACTGCTGCAGAAGGGTCAAGAACCACCGTCAGATTGTGATAAATACCATCTCCGCTCCAGACATCATTTCTATCGTTTTGCAGATCATTGCCGCCTATCAACCAGAGCTTATTCTTGAACACAGCTGAAGCATGATAATATCGATAACCGAAACCTGGATTATTCCATGGTTTCTTCCAGCTGATTCCGTCAAACGAATACCAGACGTCATTGGATACATAGCTCCCGTTTTCATCAAATCCCAGACCTCCAATCAGCCAGAGCGCTTTGTTCATTACCACCACGCTATGGCCGTATCTGGGCAGGAATGGCGCTGAGCTGGTTACAAGCTGCCAGTCAATGCCATCTGCTGAAGACCACACTTCTGTAGTGGGGGAATTGTCAACAATGCCGCCAATCAGCCATAGTTTGCCGTCGTAAGCAACGCAAGCCCTGTCTTCGCCTCTGCCGAATTCTGGCTGATCATCGACCAGTGTCCAATTGATGCCGTCTGCGGTGTTCCAGATATCTTTCAACTCATTTGTGCTCGATCTGCCGCCTATAACCCAAAGCTTGCCGTTGAAAACGTCGCCTGACAGGCCGGATCTTGGGGAAAATCCTGGATCCGGATTTGCCTGCGTCCAGGCAGAACCATCACCTGAACACCAGACGCTGTTTTCTTCAGTCCCATTGCTGATTCCACCGATCACCCAGATTTTACCATTGAATACCCTGGCTAGATGGGAATATCTTGGTCCGAAAGCAGAATTATCTGTCACTCTGGACCAGATCATGCCATCAGTTGAATTCCAGACATCAGCAAGTTCTCTGGTACCTTGCAGCCCGCCGATAATCCAGAGTTTGTCGTCAAAAGTCACTGCAGTCTGATGTGACCGACCTTCAAAGTTGGAATATGAATTTTGGCATTTCCAGTCAAAGTCTCTAGCAATGCAATTAACTCTTCCTGTCCACCCCGAAGATCCAACACAGCCTTTGATTGTATGAGGGGTTAACCAGCTGTTACTGCTGCTAAACTCTATCTCAAAAGTGCTGCCCAGAGGCAGGTTAAGGTATGTTCCGCTGCGGTTCCAGTCCTGGCTTGTTGTGAGTTTCCAGAACATTTCAGACTGTGCAGCCTCTGGCCATATATCGATGGAAACGGATTTACCGGCCAAGGTATAGTTTCCTGTAAAGTCAGTGTCGTTCCAGATGACTCCGGAATCTTCCAGAGGTTTGGTCCAACCGTAAACCGTTTTGAAAAGTATTTTGTATACTGTACCTTCCCGAACTTCCACTGAGTCGTCTGAATTATGCCAGGACTCCTCCCCTGACAGCTGCCATTGAGCTCCTGCAGAGCAAGCTTTATCCGGTGAGAGCTTCACTGTCAGTTCGTGATACGCAGGGCTGTATAACATAACCTGTACCGTATCTTCAGTTATGGTTCCTTTCACTGCTCCTGGGCTCACCCAGCCTGGTATGGTCTTGAATTCGAGTTCATAAGTGGAATTTTCATCCCTCAGTACATAACCATAAAAAGGTCTCCATTCGCTTTCTTCTTTGAATCTCCAACCTATATCCGAAAAGAGCAGCGTTTCCGGTGTGATCAACATCACCAGTTTACATTGGGCGGTCTCTTTTGTCTGGTATTGGCCGATGTAAGAACAGGTTCCGATTTCCATGGTTCCGATGATGTTGTCAGGCTTTTTGTAATTCCCTGATACTTCACAAAACTGGACCTCAAAAGTGGTGCCAACTTCCAGTTCAATACTATCCCCGCTTTTTCTCCAGTAATATTCATCGGCCAACTTCCAGCCTCCTTTTTCCACCACTACCTCAGGTGTGAGACTTACCTGGAGTATCTGTAGTTTGGTTGAATACTGGCCATAGATCGTAGTATCGTGAAAGTAAACATCGCTGATCGGTTTCTGTTCTATTGCCCCATCTACTTTGTTAAATAAGACTACAGTATTAATTCCCTTGCGGACCTTGATTTTGTCTCCGTTGATTCTCCAGCCTTCTTCTCCGGCAAGTTTCCAGCCGCCGATTGTAGACCAAAAATCAGGCACAATAACTACTTCAATGGTGCAGTAATCCGGCCGATAGACAAGGTTGCAAACAGCAGTGAGCGGTGTATCTGCCGTGATTTTACAATCAAATGTCAGTGGGTCAGGATCTCTCAAGCCCGGGATTCTGGCTGAGATTGTCGTGCCTGCAATGCAGTAGGTAGATCCTTCAAAAACTTCAATAGTCTGGTCGCTGTTGAGAAAACCGGTCTGGCCATAGACATACCACTGGACCCCATTGTCAATGGCATCCTGAGGTTCGATGTGCACTGCCAGAGTCCGCCTGTGGCTGTAACTGTAATGCAGCTCTACTTCGCCTGACCCGCTTCCTATGTTCAGGCTCTGTGCAACAGGTGCAATGTAACCCGGCAGTTCCTTGAATCTGATGTTGATGTAATTCGAATTGCCCCAGGCAGCAGCAAATTTACCGATATATGCACTGCCTGATGCACGCCAGTGGCCTGCAGGCTCGTTAGTGAATTGCCACATGCCTTCCTGTGGATAAAGCTGGACATTGATTCTGGGCTGTTCAATATATGCAACATTCAAATTCACAGCTTCATGTTCTTTGGATACCGACACTGCAGCAGGCTTGTTCCATCCTTCCACTTCCCTGAATTCAATGTCGAAGTTTGATCCGTCAGGTACTGTCACTGTGCCGCCTGATTGCCTCCATCTGGGTTCGCCTTTGAGTCTCCACCCTGCACCAGACTGGAGCGCGCCTGATGGTCCGATATTGACTGACACAGGAGAATACTGTGCCTGTTCCTGCAACCTGTAAAGTCTGGCAGGAATCGGAACGCTGTAATTGGAATGCCCCTGAGTCACAAGAGATATGTTTCCATCAGCCCTGGTCATGGAGCCGCTGATGGCCGGACCAGCGGAAATGGCTGAGATGTCTTGTCTGTATCCATGCTGTTTGTTGGATTCAAAACTCGTCACCCTGTAGAAATGATTGTAATTCACATACGTGACAAGACCATGATCTCCGGCAGAAAATGATGCTTTATCAGGAGCAGTATCATTCCACAAGGGAGTTATGCCGGTTGGGCTGTATTCATACCAGCCATGGCTGCCAAACCTGCAGTTGAGAGCTGCATGCTCAAGTCCTTCGATTGGCAGACCTGCATATCTGTAGGTGATGAAATCCGTGGTGTGCAGCAGTCCGTATTGATTGCAATGCATCGAATCGCTCTGATCATTGCAGATGCCGTGCAGATAGAAATCCGACGGAGTACCGAAATGCTCCATAGAGAGCGACATATCGCCGTAAGCAGGATGATATGAGGGCGTATACCCGACCTGGCCAAGCACGAATTCCAGATTGCCTGTCCAGGGCTGGTAGCGATTCGTGGCATAATAGGCCTGGCCCTGATAAAAATAAATACTGTTGCTCAGATTAGTGAAACTTCCGCTTGCGACTAAATTCCAGGTATTGCCTGAATCATTACTATGGTAAACCGCGTTACTGGTGACTACTGTAAATGAATCTGGATCGAGCAGCAGGTATTCATAAAAAGGCAGATCTTTTTTGACAAGGCTCCACTTGGCATTGGGAAGATAACTTGCATATTCACAGCAGGTTGCACCTGTCATGGTTCCACTGATCACACCTGGAGTGGCATACCCATTGGCTGCATCCTTGAAAACAATTTGATACTGCGTTCCTTCAGTCAGAGTCACGCTTTGATCGAATGACATCCAGGCTGTTTCCATAGTACCAGTACTCAACTTCCAGGCTCTGGTTTCTCCAGAATCGGATCTTGGCAATGTACTGGGATACGCGATAATGGAAAGTCCTGCCATTTTCCGGGTATATTTGAAATCATACGTATTGTCCTGATCAAGAATCAGATCTGCTGGAGCAGGAGCTGTCCAGCCTGTGGCAGCTCTGAAAGCTACTCTGACTTGTGTTTTATGAGGTAGAGAATAGGTTTTATCTGTCTCCCAGCTGTCATAGAGATTCTCCAGCATGAAGGCCGCTCCAGCTGCCACAGCTTCGGGTGGGGTGACTGAGATTTGCGAATTGTGCATTATTTGCACGTAGCTGACTGTAATATTGAGATCTGCGTTTTCCATTGTGCCTGATACATCTGAAGGCGCTAACCAGTATCCGTCCTCCCAGTAAGAATCATTAAATCCGGGGACATATTCCTTCAATTTAGCAAATGTTATTGAATAGGGCTGAGCATCCTGGATCTGGATGGTCTCTCCACTTTTAATCTGAAGGGTTGGACTGCTGACTATCTCTGACCAGTATGCACCTGCGTGATTCGCTTCAGCAGGTCCGATAGTCACAGTGATGTTGTGGAAACTTGGGCTATAGATACCGATCGGGGAACTTGAGCTACCAGCAATGCCTGAGACAGATTCAGGGGTAGGGGTTTTGTATCCTGTCACATCCATGAATACGACAGTGTATGCCGTGCCTTCCCTCAATTCCACCATTTCGCCGTGCTTAAACACCAGATTTTCGAAACCTTTTGGTTCAGTTATTTTCCATCTTCCTTGGGAAATCGGCAGCCATCCGGAAGAGTAAGTGTAGCCTGCAAGGGGGTAATAAGATTCCCTGTATATGCCATAGACTGTAGTCTCGCCTGTAGCGATTCTGACAAACTGCCCACTTGGGGTCTGCCAGCCAGGTAGAGGATTGAATTTTATCCAGTAATTTCCAGGCCTGACTGAGTATGTGCCGAAAGGAACTGTACAGCCTATAGAGAGAACAGTTGTATGTTGCGGACTGAAGGCATAGTTTTTGTTGAAAGGATTAATCTGGGCAGGAGCTTGATTCTTTCTTGACTGGCCGATACTGGCGGATTTTGGGGTACGATACATATCGGAAAGAAAATTCAGGAACATGTCGAATGACGTTACATCACACAGGAGCATAATTTCGCCATGACCTGAATAACCACCATCATCAGGCCAGTAAAACTTAGGATCGCCGACCAACAAATCGAAATAGCCGGGAACATTTGCTTTCACTTCGAGAGTGCTATTTTTCACATAGTGAAGTCCGACTATCAAATCCTCTTTAACAGTTACTCTTTTTGTGTAATCTGCTGATTCCAGAAAGTAATACGGTTCATTAGAAAACTCCCAGGCAGTGATAACGTAATCTCCAGGAACAACATCAACCAATTTATTTTGTGGTAACCAATCGCTTTCCTTGCCGTCAGGCTTTTGTTTATATTTCCAGACTCCGTCGCTCAAATGTTTTTTGCTCAAATCGTCCGGAGTTATAAACGCAGATAGACCAACATGAGTTTCCTCCCAGAATAGCTTGTATAGCTGGGCGGTCTGGTAGATAGCGCGGGGGATGAGATTAACTCCCAATTTGTTTTCGCAAGCATCCTGGGATAAATCACTAAGTTCAACCAGGTAATGATCCGGATCGTTAATCATACCTCTGATTTGATTATACATCTCATCATTTAAAGGTATTAAAGGATAAATTCTATCATCAGACCAGTAAGGCTTAGGGTGGTCTGCATCTTTAGGTAACAATTCCTTATATCTTATTTCCTCCCTAACCCAGCCTTCTTTTTTTTCGCCTAGGTCATCATCACTATCCCAGCCACCTGTATAATCTGCAGCTTGATAAAACAGTTTAAACAAAGAAGATTTTTCTTCCCATGAACTCAAATCATTCCAATCATTAGGTTTTAGGTTGTAATCTGCAAATGCCGCTGAGGATGAACTACCGAATCTTGAATAATACGAATAAGCTCCGGAATAATGTTCGTATTGATCCGGCCCGCCATAAATTACTGGAGCGTGAGGGTCACAATGTACATGGGCAGGGACAAACATGTCTTGCAAGAGATGTGCAATGCGTCCCAGTAAATAATAAGCTTGTTCAGAATCACCGACTTTATAATACCTGAGAGCATAGGTCCATAATTTTTCGGCACGATCTGATGCAGATTCAGCTCCAAATAATCCGAGGTTATCTGATAAATTGATTTTATATTTTTTAATGTCCCAAAAATGATGATAAAGAATTGAGCGATGGTTCAAATTCAGTATTAAACCATTAAAAATATCATATACATCTTCTTCCATCGACCCTTCGATTATGTCATTGTTATCCTCATATACGTTGAAATAATCTGGTAGATATGGCACAAACGGCGCTATTATATTATTAGCAATTCTTGGTATCACAACTATATTAGAATAAGGTATAGGATCTGGAAAAAAGCCAGTTGAATTGAATATTTTATATTTTCCTTCGACTTGTCCGATTTCTCCACCCGAAAATGTGTGAAGATATATTCCATCCACCTGAGTTTCAGTAAGAACTTTGTCACCAATATATTTATAAATTTCACTATCCATATCTGGATTATTATTTGTTACGTCCAGAGCAACACCACTGATCCATTGGTGAAACTGTCGGTCCGGATCCATGTCATACAAGGCTTTAACCAAATTCTCTTCTTCATAACAGAAGCCGATCAGAGCTTCTGTTGTATCCTGAACTACGTTTGCACAAATCAAAGTATTTGCAGAATCAAGACCTAACAGGTTAATCGATTGCCCGCTTAAATAGCAGCCAGAACCAAGCTGTTTCAATTTTTCATTCAGAAGAAATGGATTTCTGTCTGTTTGAGTATCTAACAATAAAGCTGCAATTCCTGTTACATGTGCTGTTGCCGCAGAAGTACCGGAATAACTTGCATATTTATTTCCGGGAATCAGTGAAACTATATCCACACCCGGTGCATAGAAATCCACTGCTTTGTTCTGATTCGATTTTACCCAGATACTGCCGTCTTTATTCAAAGCTCCAACAGAAATAACATTGTTGTATGAAGCAGGAAATAGAGGTTCTGTAATTCCATCATTCCCAGCAGCAGCCACGATCAAACATCCTTTTGATATTGCATAATTTACGGCATCCTTCAGGGCGAACGAATATCCGTAGCCACCTAAGCTAATATTTATAAGGTCTACCTGGAGATCTGCGGCAAATCTGATCCCTTCAGCTAAAATTGAATAGCAACCATATCCGTCCTGGTCAAGCACTTTGATTGGGATTATCTTGGCAAATGGCGCAATCCCGTCAATGCCCTTCCCATTATGCGCAGCAGCTATGATCCCAGAAACATGCGTCCCATGGCCGTTATCATCTATTGGCGCTGTATTCGGAGTAATGAAATTAATTCCAGGCAGTATATTCCCTGCAAAATCCTCATGATTATAATCAATGCCAGTATCCAAAACCGCAATCTTGATTTCCTTTGTGCTTCTCAGATTCTCAGCCATGCTGTTTTTATAGCCAATTGCAGCAAGATTCCACTGGCTGAAATCAATATTATCCGAACAGGCTTTCACTATCCCATCAGGTTCTGTCATTACAACAAGGTTTTCTTTGTTAAGCTCTATGACTGCGTCATTTAATACGCTGCTGCTCTCAGCCTTGATGAATAGCAGTCTCTTCTCAAATAACCGGTATTTCACCTTGTGATTATTCAAAACCTTCTCATATTTCGATTTATCGCTGTCTTTAAGGCCTACCATAATCTGAGTAGGCACAAAACCATCGTAATCTTTGTAGCTCTTTTTTTTAGTCACTGAGATCTGAGGTTGCAACTGAATCAGAATTTCTTTTATTTGATCTTTTTCAAGATGAAAGAATTTTCCATGGTCGTCCTTTACGCTGACTTCCGTGGAGAATAAATTCTTGACTGTTATCTTGTAATTTCCAGGGATTACTTTTACCTTTTCACTGCATTCAGAAGTAACACCTTTTTCCCACTGCACTTCTCCGGAATCGTTAATGATAGAGATTTTGCTCAGGAGCGATGGACCGGAAGTTGAACATTTAATCAGGAAATGAGCAGCACTATTTTCCAGACTTTTCTGTATTTTTTGTGGTGAGTTAGCAGGTTTTTGGGGGCTCCGTTCTGTAGAAACATTTTCTACGGATTGGATTCGTCCACCGTCTAATGATGGCTTACGGCTAGTAATAGATATGGTTTTAGGTGCGTGAATAGATTGCATTAGAAGGATAAATGTAAGTGTAAACAATAAACTTAATAAAACTGCCTTCTTTCCAGGAACTTTCATGAAACCCCTCCTACATTTTAAATCTAAAATCAATGTTGAAAATATAAGTCATGATATAGCCTATAAAGCTAGCATAACTTGGGAAGTACCATAAAATTGCTGGTAACCCTATTGCCAATTTTAGATCGCGAGCCTGTTCTGTTTTTATATGCTTCGTGTTATACCAAAGTGCATTCAAAAAAAAACAAAATGGAAAAGTCATAAAAGAAGCTTCAGTTATTATAATTAAAATAAACACGAGATAGTTATACTCGGTAAAGTAAGAGCGAAACGTTAAATTATTGCTTAACAAAGAACAATCTAAGGAGATAAAAGTAGTTCCGAATACAGCATAAAAAATAAATGACATGTAAGAAAATTTAAGTATTTTTTTCCATTCTTTCCGATTTACGCAATTATACACAGCATATGTAAAATTTATTATTAACACCCAATTGACCAAAACATAATAAATTATTAATGTAATAATATTAAGCATCACATTAAAAGTGTCAGGATTATATTTATAAGGTGTAACAGAAAATAAATTGCCGGTCGAAACTGGTTCCACAAAAAAAAGGCGTAGTACTGCAAATAGCGAAATTAAAATAAGAATATAAATGTTTACTTTATAAATACTTAATCTCTGGAACATAAACTTATCAATAAAACGTCTGTTATCTTCTTCATTTCTGTTTTGCCAAAAAGATTTAGTAAGTAAGTAAAGCAAATAATTACCACCTAAAAAAAATAAGCATACTATTCCAAAATTAATAATGCCTAAAAGTTCCACACAGCCTCCAAATGATTATTAGATCCCGAGTTTGCAGAAAATAAATAGCGTTTTAATACTACAACGATTACTGGTGGCGGCTGAGGCTGAGAAATCTCATTTTGTTTCTGGGACATGGCGACTCGAATGGATTCACTTGCAGTGAAAACATGTCTTATAAAAAAATGAAGCCCAATTTCCAGGATGATTCCTAACAGGAAAACTTTATAGCGAATGTTCATGGTAATTCCCTCTTTTCAGACCGGCAATTTGCTTGATGATTTGATTAACCTTGAATTTTTTTTTGCCAGCCCTTTATAATTTTATCCGATTCAACCCCAAAAACCAGTGAAAAAAAAGGTGGAGTTTTGGAAATCCAAAGTCGCTCCGGCCAATACTGCGATTTGAATAACCCTGAGTCACAAGAGATATGTTTCCATCTGACCTAGTCATGGAGCCGCTGATGGCCGGACCAGCGGATATGGCGGAAATGTCCTGCCTGTATCCATGTTGTTTGCTCGCTTCAAAACTCGTCACTCGATAGAAATGATTGTAATTTACATATGTTACCAGGCCATGATCACCAGCGTAGAAAGACGATCCGGTTTCAGGAACCGAATCGTTCCACAAAGGTGTGATGCTGCTTGGGCTGTATTCATACCAGCCACTGCCGGAATACCGACAATTGAACCCTGCATGTTCAAGTCCTTCAATCGGCAGACCGACATATTTGTAGGTGACGTAATCAGTGGTGTGCAGCAGTCCATATTGATTGCAATGCGTCGAATCGCTCTGATCATTGCAGATGCCGTGCAGATAGAAATCCGAAGGAGTCCCAAAATGCTCCATAGAAAGCGACACATCGCCGTATGCAGGAAAATATGAGGGCGGATACCCGACCTGGCCCAGCACGAATTCCAGATTGCCTGTACCGGGCTGGTAGCGATTCGTGGCATAATATGCCTGGCCCTGATAAAAATAAATACTGTTGCTCAGATTGTTGAAGCTGCCGCTTGCGACAAGATTCCAGGTATTGCCTGAATCATTACTATGGTAAACCGCGTTACTGGTGACAACTGTAAATGAATCAGGATCGAGCAGCAGGTATTCATAAAAAGGCAAATCTTTTTTAACAAGGCTCCATTTGGCATTAGGCAGATAACTGGCGTGTTCGCAGCAGACCGCACCTGTCATGGTTCCGCTGATCATACCTGGAGTGGCATACCCATTGGCTGCATCCTTGAAAACAATCTGATAATTAGTCCCTTCAGGCAGGGTCACGCTTTGATCGAATGACATCCAGTCTGTTTCCATAGTATCAGCGCTCAATTTCCAGGCTCTGGTTTCTCCAGAATCGGATCTTGGCAATGTACTGGGATACGGGACAATGGAAAGTCCTGTCATTTTCCGGGTATATTTGAAATCATACGAATTGTCCTGATCAAGAATCAGATCCGCTGGAGCAGGAGCTGTCCAGCCTGTCGCAGCTCTGAAAACTACTCTGGCCTCAGTTTTATGCGGGAAAGTATAATTTTTATCTGTTTCCCATGAATCATAAACATTTTCCAGCATGAATGCTCCGCCTGCTGCCACAGCTTCGGGAGGGCTGACTGAGATCTGCGAATTATGCATTATCTGCACGTAACTGACAGATATATTGATATCAGTGTTTTCCATTGTGCCTGATACAGCATCCGGAGTTATCCAATATCCGTCTTCCATGTAGAACATGTCATTCAATCTGGGGACATTTTTCAGCAATTTTTTAAATGAAATCGTATATGGCTGGCCTTCCTGAATCTGGATGGTTTCTCCGCTTTTTATCTGCCAGTCCGGCCTGCTGACTGTTTCTGACCAGTATGCACCTGCGTGATTCGCTTCAGGAGGTTCGATGCTCACTGTGATGTTGCGGTAACTCGGGATATACTCCCCGATCGGAGAATTTGAGCTCCCGGAAATGCCTGAGACAGGTGCAGGGGTTTTATATCCTGTCACACCAATGAATACTACAGTGTATGCAGTACCTTCCTGCAGCTGCACAATTTCACCATCCTTGAATTCCAGATTCTCGAATCCTTTTGGTTCAATGATCTTCCATCTGCCTGAGGGAAGGGTTAGACCTCCGCATTTGGTGTAACAGGCGAGCGGGTAGTAAGCTTCCCTGTATATTCCGTAGACAGTGGTTTCACCGGTTGTGATAGTAACCATCCGGCCCGAAGGAGTTGACCAGCCCTGGACAGGATTGAACTTGATCCAGTATGTGCCTGGCTTGACGGAATAAGTGCCAAAGGGGGCAGTGCTGCCGACAGGGAGAAAGGAATTCTGCGGCTGGCTGAAGGCATAGCTTTTTTGGAGCGGATTCCTGTTGATGGGAGCCATGCTTTTTTGTGGTCTACTGATGCTGGCTGATTTTGGGGGATAAGATCCTGAGACATAAGTCAGAAACTCATCCAATGCATAAAATCCATTCACGCGATGCATAAAATCCCAACCAGCCCCAATGTTTGTAAAGTCGACCAGCCAGTAAAATTGAGGGTTGCAGTTCATAATGTCGAAATAGCCGTTCGGGCCATTACCCCCGCTGCCGTTGATGGATTTCACTCCGAGAGTGCCTGATATGACTTCAACTGCAAAATCTTGCGAGGTAGTGTTCAATGAAACGTCCCATACAGTAATTGTGCAATGATAATCTCCATTTTGAGTCAAAAGGTAATCAGGAAAAATAAATAAATGATTATTTGTAATCGATAAGTTGTTCAAATTCATTTTTTGAAGAAGTGAATAAGTACCATCTTCATTTCTATGGCGTATTTCTAACTGTGCTTTCAAGATACCTGAATCTTGATCATCAGCTTCAACGCAAACAGTTAATTTCTCACCATTTTTAAAAACGGTTTTATCATCTGGCTGAATCGATGCTATTTTTGGTGGTGCAATTACAGCATCTTCCATATTTAACCACATCCCAAGAGGAGATAATAAATAAAACTTCTCATTTAACTCTGAAACTGCCACTATCGAAGAATGACCGAATCTATATGCATATTCTACCAACCAAGCACAACTGAACTTATTTTTTTGATCAGTAAAATCTATATACTCTCCAAAGTTTGGTTTATCAAAATGACTTGGACCTATAAGTAATCTTTCAAACCATGTAGGATAACTATCTGCTTTATCCATTAAATAACAACAGATTAACTTTCTTTGATCATATGAAAGACTTTGTGACCCAGCTCCCCAATACTCCATACCTTCTGATTGTCCCCAATGACGATATGGATGTGCCTTGAAGTCAATTAGATCTAAATAATGAACAGCACTGGGTTCTTCTTCTATGGTGCTTTCAATCACTGTCCCAGGAGTCTTTAAATCACCAGTCAATTTATTTAATAAAGGAGAAATATTTAAACCATGATCACCATACAATGCACCAAAGTAACCTATCCATACTGCATTATGCCCTACAAATTGAGGGAAAGAAAGATCAAATGACCCATTAGGGATATCTATGTGGGAAAATCCGGCCGCCAGATCTCTAAATAAAACATCTCCAATTTCACCTGGGTTGCTTGCATCTGCATAAATTCCTTTGGCATTCGCAGAAAACAAATGAAAAAGCAACATAACAACCAAACACCCTTTTTTCAATTTACCTCCCTTACTCCCAAAATTTCGAATGCATATACGCGCAAACAAAAAAAATAGAGAAATTTACGAAATTCAAAATAAAACCATTCAATTTTATAAACAACTCGCGTTTATCTTTCCTCTTGTCAAAGAAGACTAAAAATATGTATAATATAGCTATAGTGGAAATCGCCGACAGGATTGCATCTTGTTCCTGGTACAATAGGTTCGAATATTCAATAAAATTTGCAGTAATCATAAACACCATATTTGCCATTGATTGAGTGATAAATAGTGTTATTGAAATCGTAATTATTGTTAACACGTTGATGAACATGGTTTTTGAGTGGAAAAAGTTAACAATTCTAGAGATCAATATCACTGAGAAATTTTTTTCTGCAGATGAATTTGTATCTTGTGAGGAAAATTTAGTGATTTCTTGCTTTTTTGGTACTATTGATACCTGCTTGTCAGAAAATTCCTTGTTGTAGAAATCCGCAACGGAAGTTGTTGGATAATTACTCACCCAAAGGTATAGAGTTTTGATCAAATAAAACAATATTATCAACGAGAATACACAAAACAACAATCTGAAATTATTCATTGATAGTAAAGAATTCTCACCAAAATCATTGGTACTCAGATTAAAATAAGCAGTATCGCAAGGGGGAAATAATGCAAAATCAATATATACAAATTCTAAAGCTACTACTCTTAAAAACTTAACAGTTAAATTTTCTGTCTTCCCACAAAATTCCAAGAAAATTAATCCAGTTGAAATCAAATAAATATACCAAAGATTTAAAAGCGATGAATCGTTAGCTTGAAGAGACAAATATTTGTAAAATTTTAAAAAAGGATACTTATCTATTATTTTTCCTGCAGTAAGTAATAAATCCATCATGTTAGCAAATACTGCTAAACTTAAAATCAAGCTGATAATTCCTAGAATTGGGAACCAATGTTGGCAGTTTTCTTTATTTAAATTTTCGTTCATTTCCTATCCTTTTCGGATTCGATTTTTAGTGCTTTTTCTTCTAGAGTTTTCTTCAAATAGGTATCAGAAGTATTACTTGATCTCTGCCTCATAAGATCGATTGAGTCTATGTCGTTGGCTGCAACAAATATATCAGCTACCAGACCAGCTCCAAAATCATCCAATCTTAAAAATTCTGCACGGATTTTTTTTACAACAGTATCTGGCTTGGTTTTTTCGATAACTTTAGCTGCTGCATTTCTGATGTGAGGAAATTCACTAACATTAATTAATAAACCATACAATTCTTCGTAAATCAGATCATTATTAGAAAACGAAGCTGCCATTACAGAATTGAACCTGACCACTCTTTCATTAGATTTCAAACCCCTTTCTATAAATGGTATTGCTTCAGATGGGCTGATTTTAGCCAAACTTAACATCGCTACACCTCTCGTTTTTTCGGAGTTATTACTGTCGCTAATTATTTGTTTTAATGAACTCACAATTACTTCATCTGAATTAAAACCTCTTAATGAATAACTCGCAGCAGTAATAATTTCATCGCTTTCTGGTGGATTACTATGAAGTATTTCAAGCAAAAGATCTTTTGTTTTGTCTCTTGTATATTTCCCACCGATTAATGTTATGGCTATCTCACGCAAGTTATCTTTTCTGTCTGCCGAAATTTTAAAGATTTTTTCTTCAGATCTCTCATCATCAAAAACAGCTAAAGCTTGAATTGCTGTTGACCTGATCTCTTTTTCTTCGATTTTGTCACTCAGTATCACAAGCGGATCGATCGCACGCGGATCTTTGCTCCGCCCCAGCAGTTCGATGGACACAGCTCTGAGATAGCCGAGAGTATTATCCTGCGCAAAATCGATCAGCGGTTCTACCAGCTCTTTATAATGCAGAGCCAGAAAATTCATGCCGTTTTCGAAACCTTTTTGATCTTGATTCTGCATGGCCTGCAGCAAATCATTCAATGCTTTGAGATATTCATCCTTTATCTTTCCGATATATTTCTTCAGATAATCCCTGAGCCATACAATCTTGTTTAGATCAATTTCAGAGGTAGACACTGTCTCTATGGTTGGTGCGCTGACCGTAAGGACAGACCCTTGTGTCTGCCCAGTATCCTGCGTCTGGCCAGGTTGCGACGATACTGTCTGCGGTTGATTAATCGGCTGCACCGGGGTTTGGGTGACCTTTGGTGTGAGGTCACCTCGCCCATCCTGTTTACATGCCACTGTCTGCCTGATCAGAAAATACAGGCCCAGGGAAAAAAGAATGGCAATCAGGGTGATTTTCAAGCGATTGTGCATTTATCCTCCAGGGATTTGTTTTCAATGAATCTTTGGCCGTTTGTTCGGTCTCTTCTTCAGACCGGCAATTTGCTTGTTGTTTTGATTAGCTGAGATTTTTTTGCCTGCCACTACTAATTTTATCCGATTCACCCAAAAAAACCAGGTAAAAATAAGGTGGAGTTTTGGAAACCCGTAGTATGAAGCAACCCGTGTTGGTTGTAATGCAACTGTCCGGTTTTTTCCGGCCAGTGCTGCCTTACTTTTTCAGCACAAGTTTGTCGGCCGGGATGTTGGTGTAGATTATTTCCTCACCGAACACTGTGCAATCGTATTTCAGGGTAGCCAGCAGTTCCACGTCATCACCCTGAGTGGCGTCTGTCAGGGTAATATCGTAATCGCCGGGCGGCAGATAACCGGCAGAGTCGTTTCCCACAAAGTAGAAAAGGCGCTTCCCCTTCATCAGGTATTTGTCCTGCTTCCTGTCGTGGATATTGATCATCAGCCCCATCTTGATTGCAGGCGGAATCTCATTCCCGTCATAAGCCACGATCACCTTGGAAAATCTGTACTTCAGCACCTGCGGTTTCCCTTCTTCCACATTTACATCAGCGTAATAAATCGTCTGCCCGTTGTCTCCGATTTCCATGATGTACTCGCCCGGCTCCACGTCGGCCAGCCGCTCATTGTCGCCCAGGCCGTCGGGTGTAGTGCTGAAATTGTAATATTTATGATTGTAGCGTCCCCTGAGCTTGGCCTCGAATTGGACGAAGGTATTGTCTTTGGTGACTGTATATACATAAAGTCTGGAAGGCTTCACGAGCGGCCGCTCATGCACGACTTTCTGGTCGCTGAGAGCAGTGAAATTCTCGTTCACAGCATGCGGTTCGAGAGTGAAGTTCCCTTCCCCGTCGTTGATCCGGCCCTTGCCTGCCACCTGCCCGTTCACCAGCACCTTGAAATTGCCGTTGACCGGATGCCCGTTGGCATCTGTGATGATCACCTTCACACCCTGCTCACGGTCCGGCTTTGTCGGCATCACGTTCTCATAGTTGAAATACTTCCCCTCTCCAAAATCAGGTACTTTGAACTCGCGGCTGGTGTGAAACTCAGCGTCTTTCTGAGTGAGGTCCATTCCCAGGTTGAGGGTTCTGCCGTCATAGACGAGATAAGGAGAATAGAACCGCAGGGTATATTCCCGCGAGAGGTTGTCAGCGAGCTTTCCATACAATGCGCTGAGATCCTTGCCCTTGGGCATGTAATAATAAAAGCCGTCGCCTGCTTCCGAGATCTTCACCAGCACGTCCTTGTCAGAATCGGCTCCCAGTGCGATCGTATAGACAGGTATCGAAGATTCCTTGATGAAATCAGTCAGCTGCTTCATAGTATGCTTGGAAAGCGGCGGCGAACCGTCATAGGTCTGATCTATGCCGTCTGTGAGAGCGATCAGATAACGCGGCGCGCCTTCCATCCGGTTGAGCGATTCCAGGCTGTTGTAAACACTGTCGTAAAAAGCTGTCGCTCCCTTAGAAGAAAGTTTATCCACAGCATCCTTGAGATAAGTCTTGTCCTGGCTGAAATCGCAGAGCGGAGTCATGGTGCGGTCAAAGGCGATCAAAGAGACTTTGAAATTGTCGGGCAGCAGGTCGATGAAATATTTGGCGGCTTTTTTGAGGCCCGGAATCTCATCGCGCATGCTGCCGCTCTTGTCCAGCAGAAGCAGCACATAACCCTGGCCGGACTGGCGTTTCAACTCAAAATCGCTGATCGGGGAGCACAGCCTCAGCAGCAGCTTGTCGTCTGCCCCGATGCTCTTGGCTTTTCCCTCGTCGTCCATCACCGCGAAATTGATCTCCACATAAGGATAATTCTTGGTGTCCACCTGATGGACCAGGATCGACTGGGCTTGAAGTGACAGTGCAGTGATAGTCAGTAAAAAACAGACGATCGTTTTCATTTTTATCTCCTTGAATTATTTATTTTATGGCGATCCACCCGTAAAGACGTGCCATGGCGCGTCACTATATTTAATCGATCATCTTTCATTTCGATAAGTCCAGATAAAAATAGCACAGAGCAGTACAGCGATAATTAATAATATTTTTTTTCATAGACTTATGATGGTAAATATTATTTCGCTCCAGCACGCAAAAGTAAGCGAACAATTTCGTTGTGTCCATCCCCACTTGCGATATCAACCAAGCTGTCTCCATTCTTATTCCTGAAACTCAAGTCGGCTCCTTTTGAAATCATAAGTTCAACCATTGAATAATCATCATCTTGGATGAAAAAAAGTATTGGAGGTGCGATTTTCTTCCACTTTGCATTGACATCAGCCCCTTTTTCGATCAATATTTTTGCTGTTTTTCTTTCTCCGGCTTTTTTGTACATGTTATTACCCTTGATAAGCGAACAATGAAAAGCAGTTTCTTCATTTTTACTCACTACCTCTATTGAAGCACCGGAATTCAAAAGAAGTTCAACTATATCCGGATTATCGACAACTGCAGCGAACATCAGAGCAGTTTCGCCTTCGTTGTTCACGGCATTGACATCTGCTCCCTTTTTAATCAAAAGAGCTACAATTTCAGAATACTGATCATACGCTGCATTCATCAGAGGTGTCTGCGTTTTAGCATCTTTGAGATTCACATCTGCGCCATTTTCGATCAGCATTTTCGCTATATCAAACGCAGCAAGATTTGCTCGGGTTGTGAATTTAGTAAGCATCACTTCTGTTGTGTTTCTATCACCAGCTTTTTCGGCAAAGTAATTTCTATGAAATGGCCATTCTCTTCTTTTCAAGGCATAATGGAGAGCATTTTGACCGGATTTGTCGCATAGATTGACGTCCGCTCCTTTCTTTATCAATTCGACTACTACTTCTTTTAATTCATATCGAGTGGCGATTATCAACGGAGTGCGCAAATTCCGGTCTGTTTCCTGATAGTTATCTGTTTTGCAGATCAATTTAACTACCCTGTCATTGTCAAATTTCAGGTCTGGATTCAATTTCCAGTCTTCAAGAGCGTCAATCAAAGTCTCCTTCTCAGACATGCCGGATATTGACCATGAAAAAAAAGAATGGGCTGGACAAAGACATTTGACGCCTCGCGACCTGGAGTTTTTGATCAGATACTGGGTCACCCGCCAGTTCGGAAAGAAACTCAGAAGCTGGCATTCAAGAGACTGATGGCGATCGGCAATGTCAATTTTATATGTATAAAGAGACGCAATACTGTCTGGAAGATACCCAATATCTTCTATCCAAGTGTTTGCCTGATTTTCAAGATATCTCCGATTTTCCCGGCAAGTCCTGTCTGTCCAGATAAAAACAGCACATATCAGTATTCCGAAAATTAAAACCAGTTTTTTCATAGATTTATTATGGGAGTAAGAGATTTTCATTCCCCTCGATTTTGTAAGGCATGTTCGGGACCTCGCTACCCGCCTGTTCGCATGCAGAATACACGGATGTGGGTATTTGCTGTTTCCACCCATCTTTCACTATTTTAAAAAAACTGGTAAAAAACACTTCTGCTGTTGGAACTTGGACAGTGTCCGTCCAGCCAACCAGGGCTTTAGATTTAAATACTTCTAACCACTTTCCACCATTTTCACCTAATGCAGATTCACAGGCATTCATTATCACAAACTTTGGGCACTGCTCATCTTCAAAAAATAAAGTCAGAGCCTTAATAGTATCAGGGAAAATCTCGCCTTTGGGTTCTATTCCTGACCAGACATCACTCTTGTCTTTGAAAACATAGAACATTGTTACATCAGAAATAGTTGCACTATGCCCGATAAAGTAAATCACGGCATATTTCGAGAGATCATAAGCATTCTTGCTGAAATTATCAAAGTTGCTGACAAAAGGCACGAAGTTCACTGTGACATTGTAATTGCAGTCAGTCATTTCCTTTACTGTTTTGAGCACTTCCTTAATGCCTTCAATGACCTGGTGATATTTGCCTGTGCAATGATAAAAAATCCGCTCAGTGTCCCAGAATATTGATGAGGCTGAAGGCATTTCGTCATTCTGCAAAGCGCAAATCACAAGCGCGCCCTTACCAGAAAATTCTCTTCTATTGATGCTGTATTTCCCGGAAGAATACTTCAACTCAATTTCACCGGCAGTAGTATTGTTGCTGGGATTGACTTTCAAGACGGTATATTCTTTTCCATGAAATTTTATCTGAGGATTGACGTAGTTCCATTCAATCGGGACTATTCCATCAGATAAATAGGTGCCTGGTTTGATTTTTTTGCATTCCAATTCTCTTTCTGATTCAGCACTGCTTGATATCTTTACTTTTACCGAATCAGTGCGGGCAAGACTATCTTTGATTTGAACATGAACCACAGTATTTTTTGTTGAATAATCTTCAGGACTTAAATCTCCGCAACTTGATATGTCGATAATCTGATTGGAAGCCAGATAAAGGTCATCTCTGATCTCACTTGTACCAATGCCCGGGCCTTTCCAGATTGGCAGTTCGATTGGCATTACAGCATCGGAAAAGTATATTTTGAATTTAATTTTGTCTTGTCCGGGTAAAATATTGCGGGTATTGCTTTGAATATCTGGCAGGGGATAGATTATCTCAATAGTGCTTAAACCATTCTCAGATTGGAAAAACCTGGAGTCTTTTCCAGTTTCCGTAAACTTTAAAACAGTTTCGTGAGTATCGTCATCTCCCAAAAAAATCAGTGTGAATGAATCAACTGAATCGTCAGTATATTTTGTCAGAAATTCAATTGCGTTTGATACCGGAGTTTCAATGGCAGGTGGTGGCCCACAATGAGAACCATCGTAAGGGATATACATCGGAGCTTTTCTGATCCTCTTCCCATCCTCATTCACCAAACTCACCGGCACCTGGTTGTCGCCTTCAATCCATATCTCAGCAGAAACTGCACGGGCACCATAACCACCGGCATCGATCAAGACCTTGGCTGTCAGGATCGTGTCCATGAAATCGCCGCTGCCGCCTTTGTAGGTCGCGGAGTTGCCTGTGAAATCAAAAACGTGGTTGTCGCCTTCATTCCCGCTGCATTCCCATTTCCATTCCCTGATCGAACCTGACGGCACCATGGCTTGGGTGTCGTCTGGGTAAACTACGGTGGCTGTGAAGGTTTTGCTTTCACCTTCAGCGATGGTGTCTACCATGGGGTCGATTTTGATACGCAGTACTTTACTCAGGGTCAGCTCCTTGGCTTCCAGCACATATTCGTCAAACCAGGTGCTGGCTGAGTTATAATCTTTCACAACCTTTGCCAGGTGCTGGTGTGCTGCCTGGGGATTGCCGAGGCCGAGTTCACACTTAGCCAGGCCGAGTTCTGTGCGACAGTAAAAATAAGGCTTTGAAAAGTTATCGATGTTCAACCCGTAAATTTTATTGTACCAGTCTTTTGCTTCAGTGTATGAGGCTTTGCCGTAAAGGGAATCCGCTTTTCCCAGGTGGCTGTATTGGTAATCACTTGTAATGTCTGAATAACCTGCTATGACCTGATCATAATTACTGATCGCCTTGTCATACTCTTCAAGCCCCAGGAAGATATCGCCGCTTGAGCGTAAACTACCGGCACAATAATAACGGTAACCGTAAAGAGTGGAACTGTAGCCTGGAACCTTGGCAAATTCGTCCACTGCGATCAAGCCGTATTTCCGCTGTTTTTCCTTGTCATTGGCGATCGAATTAAATGCATCGGACAGGTATTTGTAGTTTTCGCCGAGATGGTACTGGCTCTGCAGCTTGGAACTGTCGTCAGCTTCATTCATGTTTACAACCATTTTCCAGTAATCCGAACTGAGCAGAAAGTATTTTTCCACATTGGCTATGTCTTTCTCGTTTTGATACGAAAAGGCTATGTCGCTGCAGCTGGTAGCTGCCTGCATGGCGCTGGCAGGGCGGTATCTTCCGTTTGGAAAATCTTTCAGGTACTGGTCGCAGCTTTCTACAGCGAGCAGTAAATATTCACGTCTGTAATTCATCATGCCATTTTCATAATAACTTCCCATGTTGCGGTAACAGACGCCGATATCGAGAAGCGTATAATCATACTGCGCATTAGTAGGATAATTTGTGTAGAGTTCCTTATAAGCAGCGATTGCCTTGAGATAAAATCTGTCCTTGTCAGCTCGATTGTCCAAGATCGCTTGAACATCGTATTGATAAACGTAAGCTGCAGTATGGTAATTCAAAGGACTATCGCCACTCTCCGGGTAATCACGGGCTGCTTTCAAGTATTCCTCTCCGGCCTGGTCGTAGTATGAGATCCGTTTTTCTTTGGCCAGGCTTGAAATTCTCCCCAGTTGTGAGAAAGAGTAACCGGCTTCCCTGCGGGCATTCCATTGGGCAGGAGTGCTGTAGTTTGTATTCACAGGTTGCTGATACTCTGCGATGAAAGTTCGATAAGCATCGATGGCTTTATTGTAATAAAGCTCCTTTTTCTCGTCGCTGATCCCGGAAAGTGAGGCCAGCCAATTCTGGTAAATCGCACCGATCTGGTAGCGGCAATCATTACGCATATCCTGCAAGGGTGAAATTCCGATCACATCCTGGCAGAACTTCACTGCTTTCAGATAAGTGTCTTCAGTCGTGGGCAGATTACCACCAAGATGCCAATCCAAGCCGTATTTATAGGAATAATATTTTGTCGAATCACTTGAGTCTTTGACGATGCTTTCCTTGAAATAAAAAATGGCGTTATCATAATCGTTCAGCTCGCGATAACATTCTCCGATACGTTGATGGCAGTCATGTTTGATGCCATACTGGTAATCCACACTCAGCACTTGTTTATACAGACCAATGGCGTCCGAATAACGGCCTTCATTTTTGGCTTTATCGGCTTTACTCATGACAGTCGCAACTGTGTCTGCCTTTTCATTTCTTTTATCCAAAGACAGACCAAGAATATGATAAAGATCAAAAGCTTTGATGAAGAATTTCCGTTTTTTTCCGTAATCAGCGAAATTTTTTGTGGCAGTCAATTCGTTCAATGCCTGGGATTGGTAATTCACAATCAGCATGCCGTAACAGTCGAGCATCTGCTGCAGGGTAATGATACTTGGAGCAAAGCTGACCTGGGCTGAGTTTGCTTCTGAGATGATTTCTTTGATTTCACGGAGAAAAGGTTCGAGGTTCGGTGTACGAGGAGCGGGGTTCAAATTTTTATTCCGCAGGTTTTCATCAATTTTCATTGCTAGAGTAGAAAGGCCACTTTTCTGGTTCTCGGTTGAACGGTGGAAGAAATCAGTGAATTCGCGGAAAGGATGATCATCGTCGTTTTTCAGGGACTTGGCTATTTTGATGGCTATGGAAGTGGATTCGCGGTCGATTTCGTCGAGTGAGGCGGAGTAGATTTGCTCGATGGACTCCTTGAACATCTGTTCAGTGATCTGTTTGGAAAGATAAAGAGTCCAGAGAGAAGTATCGATCAGTCCATTCAGGGATTTAAGTTCGGTTAGACATGAAACGGTTTCAGAAGTATCTGAAGAGAAAGCTGCTGATTCGTTCAGGATAATGGGGGAAGAAAAAGAAGGTGAAAAACGGGGATTTGATATCTCTGTTTGATGCTGATCGGCTATATAATAATTAGAGAAAACAATGGTTGTCTGTGATGAACATATAAATGCGAATAAAAGCTCAAAACAAACAACAAACTTCACGAGACCTCCCTTTTCATTTACAAATAAAGATTACCGGATTTCTCTTAAAAATCAAGTTATATAAAACTTGGATTTTGATAAATTCTCTCGTGATTTCTATAGCTTCTCTTTAACGATAATTTCCAGGGCTTTCCGATAGTCTTCCATGGTGTCAATCCCGAATCCCTGGTATTCAGTTACCACTACCCTGATCCTGTGTCCCCTCTCCAGTACTCTGAGCTGTTCAAGCTTTTCCAGAGATTCCAGTTTCCCCTCAGGCCAGCCTGCGAATTCGAGCAGAAAGTTCCTGTTGTAAACATACAGCCCGATATGTGCTAAAGTCTCCACATCGGCTGAATCCCTGGGAAAAGGAATCAGGTTGCGGGAAAAATAGAGGGCATTGCCTGACTGGTCCAGCACCACTTTCACCTGGTTGTGATTGACTGCGGCCTTGCCAACTTTGACCTGGGTTGCGATGGTCCCCATTTCCAGCGACTGATCTGAAAAAAAGGGTTCGACTGCTTTCCTGATCACAGCAGGGTTGATGAACGGCTCATCCCCCTGCACGTTCACAATCAGCCGTTCGGTCAGGTCTTTTGCCACAACTGCCACCCGGTCTGTGCCGCTCCTGCAGTCCGCAGGTGTAAGCACAGCAGTCCCGTCAATATCTTCCACTGATTTTTTAATCCGTAAATCGTCGCAGGCAACGATCACGCGGGGAAAAGCCTCTCTCGCCTTCAGAAAGACGCGCTGGATCAGATTGTATTTTCCAAGCTGCAGCAGGCATTTTTCCGGCAGCCTGGTCGAAGAAAGACGGGCTGGGATTATCACTGCAACATCACGGTCAGTATAATTTGCCATGCAGGAATTTTATCAGAAATCAACTGAATGTACCAACGGTTAATCCACCCGTAGGGGCACTCCTCGCGGGTGCCCGAACTACCGAGGCAATCTCCAGCGATGAAAACGTACAGGACACAACCCCTGGAGAACGGGCACCCGCGAGGGGTGCCCCTACAGCATAAAACAAGGACTCCGTGAAAATGCCTCCTATCATTCGTTTGACAATTGCATCCAACATGAATTAATTTGAATCAAAACCTGCAGAAATCGGGAAATCCGGTGAAAATCCGGTGCAGTCCCCGCTACTGTAAGGGGAACGAAAGCGGAACGCCACTCTGTAAAGGGGAAGGCCCGCAAGTAGATACTGGGTGAAATCAAACAGTAACTCAGGCCTGCATGCGAGATTCAAGCCTGACGAGGCGGACATGAACGAGCGAACGAGCCGTACATAGAAGTACTGTGAGGAGCGAGTGAATGGCCAACGAAGTCAGGCGCAGAAGATCGCATGCAGGATGCCTCTAAGCCAGGAAACCGATTCTGCAAGGTCATCATTAAACCCTACGGAGGCATAGGCGTTATGAGACTCTCAATTTTTCCGATTCTCCTCTTCCCTCTTCTTCCAGCCCTGGCATCCACATCCACAGAAATCCTGACTCTGCCGGAAATCACAGTTTATTCCTCCCGCCTTCCTGCTGCGGACTCGTTTTACTACAAGCAGCGGCTTGGCAGGAACGACTTCAGCGGAGCAGGCGAATTGACCACAGCCCTGAAAACGATACCTGACCTTGACCTTTCATTTCACAACACACCATCCGCTTTGGCTACAGCCAAGCTCGAGGGAACCGATGCCAGGCATCTGCTGGTGAAATTCGACAATCTGAAACTCAACGATCTTTTCAACGGCACATTCGACCTGAGCCTGCTGGAGCCGGAAATGATCGGTAACCTGCAGGTTGTGCACGGCAGCGCTTCCTCGCTGTATGGCGGTGACGCACCGGGCGGGGTGATCGATGCGGCAAGTCCGGACTGCCTGGAAGATTCCGCAGGGATCAGTTTGGGCAGTTACGGTTATCAGAAGATTCAGGTCAGCCATAGGCTTTCTCCAGAATCATCGATCCTGGCCCTGCATAAGGATTATTCAGGAGACCGGCCGGAAGCTGACGGCAGGCAGAACACTTTTTTTCTGAGCGAAAAAAACGCTGCCTCTTCTTTCACAGCCTTGTTCACCGATAAAAACACAGGAACTCCCGGGAGCACTTCCAATTTTTTCTGGAATACGCTGGGAGACAGGGAAATGGACGATCTCAGACTGCTGTCCTGGTCCGGAAATTACACGGAGTATTGGAAATTGTCGCTCGGGCTTTTCGACAGCAGGCAGAAGCAGCTCGATTCGAGCATGCAGGCCACCAACTCTTTCCGCAGTACCAGAAGTAACTGTGAACTTCTCTGGAAAAAAAGCAATACTGCGATCGGTATCTCCAGGGAAAATTTCAGCGGGAACGCGGAAATACACAGTGACAACGACTATTCAACTACCTGGAATCCTCCTGTGGATACACTCGATTCGATCAACAGATCCTGTTTTTGCAATTCTATTTTTTCCGAGACTGTGATCTCTCACCTTTATCTCAGCGGCAGACTGGATGATGACTCAGGTTTCGGAAAAATTTTCTCGGGAAACGCAGGATTGAAATTCGGAGCTCTGACTCTGACTGAATACCTGGGCTACAAACTTCCCACTTTCAATGACCTTTACTGGCCGGGCGGAGGAAATCCAAACCTGACTGAGGAAAAAAGCCGCGGCTGCAGCGCCAGAATCAGTTCGGGAAAAGGATTTTCAGTCCGCTGTTTCAGGACAGATTATCGGGACCTGATCCAGTGGGCTCCAGTTAATGCCTGGCTCTGGCTTCCCTCCAATGTCGGAGCGGCCAGAGTCAGCGGTGTTTCTCTCGCATGCAAAAGAGGACATTTCACGACTGAAGGCAATTTCTGCAAGCCGGAAAACAGGGTGACTGGCGAGCGTCTTCTATATAAAGAATTCCGTTCAGCCAGAGTCTCTTATCAGAATTCCTGCACTGCACTGTCATATAATTACAGAGGCCGGGAACGGCTGCAGGATAATTTCGACATTCTGGGGAAAAAAGTCCCTGACTTCAGGAATGGGACAGGCACCTGGGACCTGAGGCTGTCAGGGCACAGGGCTTTCCTGGAAATCGACGATCTCTTCAACAGGGGGCTTTTGACAGTCAAAGAATACCCGAAAGTGAGAAGAACCTGGAGGTTGGGTTTCAGCGCGGAGTTCTGAGGTTCTGACACATTTTCATTTTGTGATTATCCACTATTCCATGAATTCCCGTTCGCTCCTGCTGGGAATAATGATGCAGTAATCGGTCTGGCTGTTGAAATGATATCCCCCTACATCCGGAGACGAGCGGACAAAGATTTCCTTACCCTTTTTTTCTCCCATGATTGAGCGCAGCCGTGAAATGTTCACCCTCAGAGTCACTCCGTCGCTCTCCACATCGTATTTTCTGCCCCAGACAGCTTCGAAGAGAGTAGCGAAATCGAAGATCTTGCCCGGCTCGGCGGCCAGGACATATAAAAGGGGTACCAGGGTGCGCTTCTTGAAGAATTTCACCTTCTTGCCTCTGATCAGCAGCTCATGCTCGATGAAATCTATGAAAATCTCGAATTTATCCCTCTCAGCTCTGGTATTGCCGAGATCCCGGGTGTCTGCGGATTTCTTACCCTTGGGAGTAATCAGGAAGAATCCTTTTTCTTCAGTGGTAAAAACGTAGTCCTCATACCATTTGAAAAGCTGCGCCACCCGTTCTTTAAGGGGATTCGGCACTTCAGCGATTTTTTTCTGATATTCCGCCGAGTAGTCGCAGGCATGTTTATCCTGCAGAAGTTCTCCTGTCCGGTACAGGAAATAAAGCGATTTGACCAGAAGCTCCTTATGGGTCGCAGCCAGAGCGAATTCCCGAACTTCTTCCAGATACTTAAGGGCAGGCTCACGCTCTCCTTTGACCAGCAGGTACTGGGCATATTCCTGTTTAAGCATGGCTTCGTACAGCCGGCTGTCCGCTTTAGTGCTGATTTCAAAGGCGGTGTGAAAATTTGCTTCAGCCTCTTCCAGCTTGCCCATTCTGGTCAGAGCCCGGCCGAAGTCGCAATAAATCACGGTCTTGAGCTTGATTTCACCGCATTTCTCGGCCAGTTTCAAAGCCTGCCTGTTATGCTGGAGGGAAGCCTCGTATTCGCCTTCCAGGAAAGAGATCCCTCCCAGCAGATTCAGATGGTAGATCATTCCCTGGTTGTCAACGATCTTTTCCTTGATTTCCATGGATTCTTTAAGCGCTTCCCGCGCCCGATCCAGTTCCTGCATATTGATATAGGTCATGGCCTTGTTATAGATCACATTGGAAAGCAGGCTGAGATTGTTGGTCTGGCGATAGAGTTTTTCCGCTTCCTGATAATATTCGATGGCTCTGTATAAATCTCCTGTGGTAGACAGCATCACTGCGAAATTGGAGAGTACCCTGCCTTTCATCAGAGGCCGTTCATGCTTTTTCAGCAGTTCCAGTGAGGAAAGATAATATTGTTCGGCTTTTTTCCAGTCGCCCAGATAATAATTACAGATAGCCATGCCGTTGAGGATTTCCAGCTGCTGAGCATCACCGTTGGGATTATCCTGCGCTTCAGTGAAGCCCTTCAATGCTTCGTGATACTGGCCTTTCTGGAGGCTGATCTTGGCACCGATGAAGATCTTGTCCTGGGGATTCTTGACTTCCCCGGCGAGTTCCTCGGCCTCCTTGAACTTATTCCAGTATATCAGCAGCCAGATCTTGATCTTGATCAGGTCTTCCCGGAAATTGTCGGCACAGTTCGCGATCGCATCGTTGACCAGGTGATAGAAGTGTTCGGTCTCTTCACCCTGCAGGATGAAATGCTCGTTGATCTTGATGATGACCTGGACTGCTTCCCTCACTTTGCCGGCTTCGTGGTAATGGTAGTACGCTTCCTTGAGCTCTGCAATCTCAGGAGGTGTTTTCTGGTGGAAATACTCGGCAGCCTGCAGATGCAGTTTTTTCAGGAATTTATCGTCCAGCTTATGGCTGGCATAGTCCTTCAGAAGGTCATGGATGAAAATCCGGCCTTCCTTATTGTATTCGATCAGATAATTATCGATCAGCTGGCGCAGGGCTTTTTTCAGGATCGGGGTGGCAAGCAGGGGATACTCCTCAGCCTTGATCGGGATCCGGATGATGGACAGGGACTTCAAAACTTCCTGTTCGCTCTTTTCCAGAATTTCCCAGACCTTGTCGAGCAGGAAGCGCTCCATCTCCTCCTCGAATTCTGATGAAGTGTCCAGCAGGGAATCCAGGGAGAATCCGCCTGAGACCATCAGGCTGATAAATAGTTTGATGGAAAAAGGGTGACCTTTGACTTTGTAATAGATCTTCGAGAATTTCTCTTCAGTCAGATCTTCGAAACCATGGAATTTGAGGAGCTTTTCGATCAGCTTGCGGCAGTCTTCCAGAGCCAGGCCGTCCAGGCGCCGTTCAAACAGGTCCACTCTGTCCAGCGGAGACAGGGCCACCCGTTTTCTGGTTGTGACCACCAGTTTACCTTTGGAAAGGAATTCCTTGGCCAGGCGGATGAAACTCCTGGAAGTTTCGTTTTCCACCAGGTGGAAATCGTCGATGAAAACCGCCAGGCAGTTCTTCTCGATCAGCCTGATCACGCCTTCAGGCGAACCTTCAAGCGTATCCGAAATTTCCTTGATTTTTCCGGCAAAAGTCGCCAGCTGCTTGATGATCTGGGCAAACAGGTCCTCCGAATTCCAGCCGTGCTGGCAGGTGACCCACATCACCTTGTCCTGGTATTCGGGCATCCTGGAAACCGAGTCTGCAAAGGTCAGGGCAAGCGCAGTTTTGCCGATCCCGGCCAGCCCTGCTATGATCATCACCTTCTGGGTAGGGAAAAAAGAGAGCAAACGGGCAATTTCCCGCTGCCTCCCATAGAATTCTCCTGGCGGAGGCGGTATGTATGGCATGGCAGTAATTTTATCGTTTTTTCAGCTGTTTGTAAAACGACCTAACCGGAGACCTTGGAAATAAAGGCGGAAAAGTTTAACTGATTGTAACAATTTGTAACAGACCGGTTTTCCGCTCTTCAGATTGTAACAATCTGTAACAAAGGTATAACTCTACTGAATCGACAAGTTACTCTTCGATCTTCTGGAATCCCAGGCCCAGCACTTCATGGGCGTCGCAGACGATCATGAAGGCGTGCGGATCAATGTCCCGCACGAATTCCTTCACATCATACAGCTGCCGCCGGTTGACCACGATCATCAGCATCTTGTGGGGCCGGTCAGTGAACATGCCTGTGGCATCGATCAGGGTAACTCCGCGTCCCAGTTCGCCCATCACTTCTTCGGCGATGAACATATACTGTTCGGAAATCACGAACACCACTTTGGAATATGAAAATCCATGCTGCACAGCGTCGATGATCTTGGAAGTGAAGAAAATGGTTATGATGCCGTATAGGGAAAGTTCGATCTTGCCAAGGATCGCTCCTGAGATCAGCGAAATTGTGAAATCCGTCATGGTCAGGGAAACACCCACAGAAAAGCGCATGTATTTTGAGATTATCTGGGCTACGATATCTGTGCCGCCTGTAGTCCCGCCGAACTTGAAGACAATTCCGATCCCGATCCCGCAGAGCACGCCTCCGAACAGGCAGGCCAGCATCGGGTCAGCGGTCAACCCCTTGTTTTCTGTGATCTTCATCATCACATCGATGAAAACGGGCTGTAACAGGATCACGAACACAGTCTTCATAGAGGATTTGCCGCCGATCAGCTTCGCCTGCAGCAGGATCAGGAAGACGTTCATGAAGATCATGGAAACGCCCACCGGGAAATGCCTGCCTGACATGTAATAGATGACTGTAGCTATGCCTGAGACTCCCCCGGCCACTATCTTGCAGGGGATCAGGAAGAAAACCAGGCCAAGTGCCGAGATCGCGGCTCCGATCATGATCGCTGCAAAACTCAGAAAATTGCGCCTCAGGTCAATTTTTTTCATGTGAGTATCTTACATCCGCCCGGTGTTCAATTCAAGTAGAGGCATGCCCTGGCATGTCTTTTACCCGGCGGAGGACTGGCGTTTCATACTTGCTTTTTAGATATGCTAAAATGTAATTGATGAACGAACAAAGGCAGACTCACACGAACATATTTCCAGCTGAACGCGTGCTGGAATGCCCGAAGTGCGAACACAAGGTCATGAAATCGCGGAAGATAGGGACAATACCTGTTGATGAATGCCCTGTCTGCGATGGGATCTGGTACGATTCGGGAGAATTGAAAGCCGCCCTCGGCAAACAGTTCGACTATGACCGCATGCTTTCACGCCTTGTCCGCAAAGGTGAAGGACATGCCTGTCCTGTCTGCCACGGCAAAATGACGCTGCTCGAATACAGAAAAAACCGTTTTCAGGTGCTGATCGAACATTGCGAGGAATGCAGAGGATTCTTTCTCGATAAAGTAGAGCTGGAACAGCTCTTCACACTGGAAAAGTATCTGCAGTCCCGCACACCGAGTTTTTTCAGGCCTCTCCCGGTATTCGAGCACAGCAACGGTTTCGATTACCCGATTCTCAGGCATTACAGGTCTTTCGACTGCGAACGCTCCGCTGAAGGCCTGGAAATCTCCATGGGGATCTATTTTTTCTGCCTGCTCACCCAGTCGCCTGTGGAAGTCTACAATCCCAGAAAACTGTTTCCTGACTGGCTGCTGTTCCTGGTGGGGATCAACATGCTGGTCTCGATAGTGCTCTATCTGCTGCCTTCCCAGACCGTCAGCATGGTCTTCTATACTTACGGTGCAGTTCCTGCGGAGCAGTTGAGCTTTTTCGGTCTGATCAGGCTCCTGACTTATTCCTTCCTGCACCCGAGCCTGGGCAACGCCCTGATCAACATGTACATCATCTGGATCTTCGGCGACAATGTATATGATGTCTTCATGGACCACGGCAGGCAGAAAGGTTCCCTGCTGTTCATCAGTTTTTACCTGACTCTGGCTGCGGCAGCCGGTTTTCTGCATTGCATTTTCTTCTACTTTTTCGGCAGCCTGCCTGAAGCAGGTGTGGCAGTAATTCCAGGCAAAGTAGCAATACCTGAGATTACATCAGCTCTGATTCCGCTGGTCGGTGCAGGCGGGATCGCGAGCGGACTGCTCGCGAGTTACTGGAAATTGTTCCCTAAATCCAGGCTTTTTCAGAATATTTTCGTTTTCCCGGTCAAGATCACCATGCCTCAATACCTGGGCTTCTGGGTGCTGAGCAACATCATGATGGCCTTTTTCTATGATATCCCTGCTCCGCTGAGCCTGGCCTGCCATCTGGGGGGATTCGCCGCCGGATGGCTGCTGCTTGATTATTTCCTGCCGTATAAATCCAAAGAACTTCAGAAAAAGGGATAGCTGTGATTTACAAAGTCGGGTCGATTTTAAAGCGACCCCTCTCCTTGGAATACTTCCAACAAAATGTTAAACTTTCAGGATCTGATTCATTCACTTTTCCGCCAAGGGGGATTAATGTTCAAAGATTTCGACGAAACCAAGCGTTACATCGAGAAACACCAGATCAATTTCATTGACCTCAAATACATCGACGTGCCTGGCAGGCTGCATCATGTCACCCTGCCGACCGACTATTTTTCAGAAGATACGCTGAAAAACGGAGTTGGATTCGATGGTTCTTCAGCCTCATTTTTCAAGACTGTGGAATGCGGCGACATGTGCCTGATCCCGGATCTTTCCACGGGCTTCCGCGATC
This sequence comes from Candidatus Wallbacteria bacterium, assembly GCA_028687545.1. NCBI lineage: Bacteria > Candidatus Walliibacteriota > Candidatus Wallbacteria bacterium. Next base: position 39,419 of record JAQTZZ010000015.1, on the reverse strand, counting down.
CATTCCAGTCTGATCCGGAAGAAGGCATCCAGGTACTCTCTTTCATCTGCGGAGTCTGCGAGGCTGACACCAAAAAGCCCTATCCCCTGGACCCGCGCAGCATGACGAAAAAAGCCGCAGATTACTTGGAAAAAACCTTGAAAGCAGAGAGCTTCTGGCTGCCTGAACTTGAATTCTACCTTTTTTCAGAGGTCCAGAGCATCGACCCTACCACAGAAGGCGACGAGCCGTTCCGCTTCAAGACGATCGAGAAATACCTGCTCAAGCAGAAGGCTTACGAAGCCGCACCTCCTGAAGACCGCGCCACCATGGTGAGGAACCTGGCCTGCAAATACATGAAGGAATATGCGTCGATCCCGATTAAATATCACCATCATGAAGTCGGCTCACGGGGCCAGTGCGAGATCGAATTGAACTATGCTCCGCTGCTCAAGACAGCCGACAACATCATTCTGGGCAAGTATTTCGTGCGTAACCTGGCTGACCAGTGCAATCTGCTCGCCAGTTTCATCCCAAAACCCATTTACAAAGAAGCAGGGTCAGGACTGCATTTCCACCAATATCTTAAATCCGGCGGGAAAAATATCTTCAATAAACCTTCTGGCAAGGCAGCCCATGACACAGGCTACGGCACATTGACCAAAGACGCTCTGAGTTATATAAGCGGTCTGCTCTTTCACGCAGATTCCATGCTGGCTTTTACCAACCCTTCCACAAATTCCTACAAACGGCTGGTGCCTGGTTTCGAAGCACCCGTGAAAAAATTCTTCAGTTCCGGCAACCGCTCAGCAATCATCAGATTGCCTAAATACGGCCTGGGAACAGAAAAGCTCAGCGTGGAATTCAGAGCCTCAGATGCCACCTCCAACCCATATCTTGCAATTCCTGCCATGCTGCTTTCAGGCATCGACGGGATCAAACAGAAGCTGGTACCTGCAGATTACAATTACGGACCGATCGACAAGAATGTCTTCGAACTTCCGGAAGAGGAAACAAATCTGATCGGATCCCTCCCTACGACCATGCTGCAATCACTGGAAGCCCTGAAAAACGACCACGAATACCTGCTGCCTGTCTTCACAGAGGATTTTCTAAAGCTCTGGATAGACATGAAGCTCAGGGAATACCAGGATGTGATGGAAAGGATTCACCCCTACGAAATATATCTGTACCATAATTTTTAACCCCGACCACCATGATTGAACGCCTGCAGAAAATCATTTCCCGCGCCGGAGTCTGTTCAAGGCGTAGAGCTGAAGAACTGATCGCTGAAGGTAAAGTTACTGTCGACGGCCTGGCTGTCACTGAGCAGGGCTGCAAGGCTGATCCTTCAGTAAATGTAATTTCCGTTGACGGAAAAAAGCTGGAATTCCAGGACTTCGTCTATCTGCTTTTATACAAACCCCGCAATATGCTCACCACTCTCGACGATCCGCGTGGGAGGCCGACGATCATGGACTGCCTGAGACCTGTGAAACAGAGGGTTTTCCCGGTAGGAAGACTCGATTTCGACGCGGAAGGGCTGATTTTCCTTACTAATCACGGAGAACTCGCCAACCGGCTGATCCACCCCCGCTACAAGGCTCTAAAAACCTATCAGGTCAGGGTGACAGGACATCCCAGGGAGGAAGACCTGGACAAGATCAGGCGTGGGATCGGACTGCCTGAATTCAAGGCCCAGCCGGCACAGATCAAGATCATCGAAAAAAACCAGTCAACCTGTTGGCTGGAGCTGAAAATCTCAGAGGGAAAATATCATCAGGTTAAACTGATGTGTGAAGGGATCGGGACTCCTGTGGAAAAAATCGTCAGAACAGGTTTCGCCTTTTTCACACTGGGCGGTCTGGAACCAGGCAGATTCAGGCATCTCACCCTGATTGAGATCGAAAGACTGTTGAAATCCACCGGATTGACCAGGTAGGGGTCCACTAGTCATCATCATCAGGAATATCTTTCCTGTGCTTATCGTGCCTCTGATACTTCTTTTTAAGTTTATGTCCGCTCGACGGCTTCAGGTGCTCGTTTTCCCTGCGCTTTCTTTTCAGCAGCTTTTCCGGATCAAGCCTGATCGTGATTTCGCTTTTCTCTGACATAAAATCTCCTACTGGCAATCAATTTACAGAGATCCTCATTTTTTATCGGCATTTTTTCCCTCAACTGACTCCCGGATCAGGGTCTGGTGGTAATAATTTATTTTGTAGACAATCCGTAGATTCAATTGTAAGATTATATCGGACGGACTGGTCCGTCCGCTAGAACTGGTGGTTGGATATAGATCGGGAAAGCAGGGCGGGTCCGCTCGTCTGTCGGGAGGTTAGATGAAAAAAGACTTTTTGAAAGAAAAAAGAATCATGGAGAGCGCGGTGAAGATTTTCGCCCGCGACGGTTTTGAGCGGGCTACGGTTGATGAAATAGCGGCCGATGCCGGGGTGGGAAAAGGCACGATCTACCGCTACTATAACTCCAAGGAAGAAATCCTCAGATCGATTTTCCAGATATTGATCACTGAACTTAGAGTTAGTCTGCGTGCGGTCACCAGGAATTATGAAAATGACTTTTCAGGAACTTACACTGCCGTAATGAAGCACTATTTCGATTTTTTCCGGGAAAGGAAGGAAACATTCATCCTGATCAATGAAATAAACTCACAGCTGCTCCACGATTTTTTTGATTTCTATCTTAAAGAAATGCACTCACTGGTGGATCTGATCGAAGATAAAGTCAGGGAAGGGCTGATTCGTCCGGTCAAGCCTGAAACCGTACTTTTATCAATCCTGGGCATCTTCAATATCTTCCTGTATCGGGAAATCAGATTGGGTATAAAAATGACAAAAAATGTTTTTAATGACATTCATCAATTTATCTCTATCGGTCTTCTGACTGAGAAAGGAATCAAAACATGGAAACTCTGATTCTGGCTTTTATGATTTTTTTCAGCGCCACATCCTGGGGAGCAGGAACCGCTTTTTCGGACACCGTAGCAGTCAGTCTTAATGAAGCCGTGAGCATCGCTCTTTGCAATAATCCGGAAATAAATGCCTCCCAGGCTTTGCTTGGGAAAGCGGATGAGGATTATAAGGCGGCCCTGGGTCTGAATCTGCCGGAGATTTCCGCTCGGAAAAGCTCAACCAGACTGGACAGTCCGATGGAACTCTCAGTCGGCCCTATGCATGCTGCTATCACAGACGAACGAATCGATCTGGATAAGCTGGTGCTCAACTGGCCTCTTTATATGGGGGGGAAAATCCAAGCAGGGATCAAGGCAGCTGACCTCGCCAGGAATGTTGCTGAATTTTCAGCAGTGCTCACCAGAGAAAAAATAATCCTTCAGGTATCTGAGAATTATCTGGGCTATCTGAAGGCTGCACGGCTGGAAACCGTGATCCGGGAAGCGATAGAAACCGTGAATTCGCACCGCCATGACGTGGAAAAGGCCGTGGAAAACGGTGCTGCTTTGGAATCTGATCTTCTGAGGGTGGATGTCAGGCTGGCTGAACTCAGAAAAAACCTGATTGAAGTGAAAAATGGGCGCAATCTGGCGCTGGCTGCCCTGATCAAAAACCTTGGGACTGATAAAAAATTCAGACTGATGGAGAATGACCGGCTGGTTGGCTGCGGCTTCTCTGCCGATTCCGCTGAAACTACAGCAGAAATCAGCATCCTGGTAAATCTGCTGCCTGAATCTCCGGACGGATTCGTTTCTTATGCCGGGATACGCCCTGAACTCAAGCTAATTTCCTTTAACCGCAGAATGCTCGCCGAAGCCGAAAAAGCGGAGCGGGCGGATAATTATCCCCAGGTATTCCTGCAGTATGAAAACCACAGCGGCACCGAACTGTCCGAACATGATGGCGGTTATTCCTATACCTGGGTTTTGAACTGGAAATTCTTCGACGGCGGCAGATCAGGGCACAAATCCAAAGCCCTGCATGAACAGGCCAGGGCAGTTTCATTCCAGGAACAGGACGTTAAATCAGGGCTTACGCTCATGATCCGCAGCGATTTCTTCAATCTGCTGAAATTCCGCTCCCAGCTGGAATGCGGGAAATCCGAAGTGGCTGCGGCAAAAAAGAATCTCAGCGTGGTAACAGCTCAGTACAAAGGCGGAGCAGTCAATAACAGCAATTACCTTGATGCGCAGCTTGAGCTGAACAAGGCTGAAACGGATTTGTTTTCCACAGAATATGATTGTTATCTGGCTTATTACAGATTCATGAAGTCAATTGGAAAACTGGAAAAAATGTTCCCGGATAAACTCAACACTTTGGGAGGATGCGATGAATAAAAAGACTGTTTTTTTGCTGCTGGTTTTTTCCGGAGTTCTCATCTCTTCAGCAGCGGAAAAGGTTCTGGGACAGAAAGCGCAAAAAATGCTGCTGACCAATAAATTACCTGTCAGCTCCAGCGTGGAACCTGTCCGTTCGGCAGAAATTGCACCCAAAATCGGAGGAAAGCTGGATAAAATACTGGTTTCCGAAGGGCAGAAAGTGAAACTGGGAGATCCCCTGTTTTTACTGGACACCACGGAGCGCAACCTGCAGGTCACTCAGGCCGGAGCAGCCCTTGAAATGGCCTCAGCCAGGAAAAATGCCCTGGTCCAGGCTGAAGCCACCTATAAAAACGTACGCAGTGAGTATCAAAGGGTAAAAACTCTCTATGACGTCAAAGCTGCCACCAAGCAGAATCTGGAAAAAGCAGAAACAGCGCTATCCGTCGCTGAAGCGGCTTTTCAGGGTGCCAGAAAAATGCTGGCCGAAGAAGACAGTGCCCGCTCTTACAAAACACTGATGGATATCCAATTGGCAGATACCAGAATCTGTGCACCTTTTGATGGAATTGTCAGCGGAAAACTGAAAGAGGAAGGTGAGATTCTCTCCTCCGGCAAAGCGGTCCTGATCCTGGAGCAGATCTCGCCTGTCAAAGTCAGATTCGGGCTTCCTGAATCCTTTCTGCCGAAGATAAAAGTGGGTCAGGTCGCGGAAATGCGCACTCCTGCATATCCTGAGCAGGAGTTTGAATTTGTGATCACTTCGATCAATCCCAAGGTGAACTCCAGAACAGGTGAATTCACGCTGGAAGGTCAAACGGAAAACCGGAACGAAGCTCTTACCGGAGGGATGTTTCTCGCAGGAACTTTAATTCTGGAAACAAAGGAAGCGGTTGTGGTTCCGCTGTCTTCAATCTTCAAAAAAGTGGGCATTGCAGACAGTTTTATTTTCAAGATCAAGGACGGCAAGGCAATCGAGCAGAAAGTGAAAACCGGGACTGTCGAGGGGAAATGGATCGAAATTGCTGAGGGCATTGAATCAGGAGATTGGATTGTCACTGAAGGCAAGAACAAGCTGATTCACGGAATGGACTGCGAGATCGCGGAGGAAAAATGAGTTTAGCCGGAATTTCCGTCAAGCGTCCTGTCGGAGTGACTGTTTTCTATCTGATAGTGCTGATCCTCGGCAGTATCTGCTTGTACAAGCTTCCCATTGACATGTTCCCCTCACTGGACGTGCCTTCCCTGTCGGTGATTACTATTTACCCGGGTGCCAATGCCCAGGACGTGGAAAACAATGTCACCCGCTACATCGAGGAAAAGCTGGCCAGTGTGAACAATCTGAATCACATCACCAGCAAGTCCAAGGACAATGTCTCGATGATCACGTGCCAGTTCGAATGGGGAACTAATCTGGACGAAGCAGCCAATGATATCCGCCAGCAGCTGGAAATGGCCAAAACCAACCTGCCTGAGGATGCGGAAAAAAGCGTTGTCTATAAATTCAGCACTTCCTCGCTTCCCATCCTGCTGATTTCGCTGTCCACTGATCATTACCCGGAAGACCTTTATTTTACAGCGGATAAAATCATCGGCAGGGAGCTGAAAAAATTGCCTGGCGTGGGAGCCTGTACAGTGGAAGGTTTCCGCAAACGCGAAATCCGGATCGAGGTGGATCCGGAACGGCTGCGTTTTTATGGGCTCAGCCTGGATCAGATTTCGCAGATGACTGCCTTATCCAATCTTGATGTCCCGGCAGGGACCCTGAATTCAGGCAAGTATTCTTACAACCTGAGGCTGGCCGGCAGAATCGAGAATCTGAAAGAACTCAAACGGGTGATCCTGGCTGAGCGGGACGGCAAAGCGGTTTATCTGGAGGATGTGGCTAAAATCTATGATGGGTTCGAAGAAAAAACCGCGTTGAGCCGGGGAGGCTCTGGCAAACCATCTTTGATCCTGTTCGTGCAGAAGCAGTCCGGCGCCAATACTGTGACTGTGGTGGATGCGGTGATGAAACGTATCGCTGAGCTGAAAACCAGACTTCCGGCAGGCACGGAAATCGATGTAGTTTCGGATAACTCGAAATCCATCCGGAATTCAATCAACACTCTGAGCGAGGCCGTCCTGCTGGGCGCATTCCTGGTAGCGCTTGTGACCTTCCTGTTTCTGCGGCAGATTTCCGCCAGCCTGATCATCATGGTGACCCTGCCTGTTTCCCTGATCTGGGCGTTTGTGGTGCTTTATCTTTCGGGCAGCACGATCAATCTGATTTCCCTGATGTCGATCAGCATCGTGATCGGGATGATGGTGGACGATGCAGTTGTCGTTCTGGAAAACATCCAGAGGCATATGGAAAGCGGAGAAAGCAGGGAATTCTCCTCCATTTACGGTACCTGGGAGGTCTGGGCTGCAGTGCTCGCTTCTGCGCTTACCACGGCAGTAGTATTCTTCCCTCTCTTTTTTGTGGGTGGAATTTCAGCGATATTTTTCAAGGAACTGGCCTTGATCGTGGGGTTCACTATCATGGCTTCCTGGCTGACTTCAGTCACATTGACCCCCATGCTTACCTCACGCTTCATGACTCTGCCTACCGGTGATTTTTATCAAAAAACTGAAAAATGGCTGAAGAAAATGGAGGATTTCTACCGCGGGCTGATCAGATCTGTGCTTTCCAGGCCAAAGGCTTTTCTTACAGTGATGCTGCTGATTTTTCTGGGAAGCCTCTGCCTGTTTCCACTCCTGAATTCCGAGTTCATGCCCCTGGTGGACCAGGGGGAAATGCAGATCCAGGCGGATCTTGACGCCGGAACCAGGCTGGAAGAAACCGACCGTTATTCAGTGCTGGTGGCGGATATCATACGGGAGGTTGCCCCTGAAGTGAAAGCCATGGCGATCCGCTATGGGCAGAGCAAGGACGCCAAGGGCGCCATTGTAGGAATGAAAGAGGGCAAGGAAAGCTTCATCTGTTATGCATCCCTTGTGGAGAAATCGAAGCGGAAAAGGAGCGTGCAGGAGGTCGGCAAAGCAATCGGGGATGAACTGAAAAAACGCTGCCCTGCCTTTTCCAGCGTCACGGTCAATGCCGGTGATCTGCTGATGCTGCTTTTGTTCGGCGGAGCCAAGCCGGTGACTGTGGAACTGTATGGCCCGGATTTCAACGAACTTACAACGGCGGCAGAATCTGTCTTTGAAATGATGAAAAAAGTCCCTGGCACCAGCAGCGTGGTGAAATCATTCGACCCGCCCAGACCCGAACTGGTAGTGCGGCTGAATCGGGAGCTTGCCCAGCGCAAGAAAGTCAATCCCGCACTGGCCGGGAAGACGATCCGCGATTTTTTCTACGGGAAGAAGGTCTCCATTTTCCGCGAACAGGGCGAGGAATTCGACATTTTCCTGACTCTCCCTGAAGCAGCTAAGGAAGATCTTGATTCATTGAAAAAAATATACATTACCTCAATGTCCGGGGAACTGGTGCCGCTCTCTGAAGTGGCGCAGATCGAGTTTGCAGCTGCCCCCACTGAAATCATGCGCAAGGACCAGGAAAAAATGGTGCGTGTCATGTCCGGCACATACGGACGGCCACTGTCTGCAGTGCTGACTGACGTGAAATCAGGGATGGCAAAGCTGAATCTCCCGGCTACGATCCGCATCAATTACAGCGGAGACGTGGAGGAGCAAAAAAAATCCTTTACCGATCTGTCCATGCTTCTGATAGTTGGAATCATCCTGGTTTATCTGGTGATGGCAGGCCAGTTCGAGTCCTTTAAAATCCCGTTTTTAATCATGTTTTCACTGCCCTTCACACTTTCAGGAGTGATCATTGCCCTCCTGATTACCGGCACCACCCTGAACATAATGAGCTTTTTCGGGATCATCATGCTGGTGGGAGTGGTGGTAAAAAACGCGATTGTGCTGGTGGATTACATCGGTTTCATGAGGAAACGTGGAGTGAAACTCAAGGAAGCCATTGTGGAGACAGGTGCGCGGAGGCTGCGCCCGATTCTGATCACTTCCCTAGCCACCATCTGCGGGATGCTGCCGCTCGCTTTAGGTCATGGGGACAGTTCCGAAGTCTTCAATCCGATCGGTATTACCATGATCGGGGGACTGCTGGTGAGCACTGTGACCACTCTGCTGATCATTCCGGGAATTTACTATGTTACTGAAAAGGAGGAAAAATAGATGGAAAAAATGAATCTGATCCTGGTTTATGAGGGTCTGAGGGAAAAGTTTGTGGGTATTTTACAGAAATTGAAAATCAATTCTTATACCGAATTGCCGGATGTTTTAGGGAGCGGCATGTCCTCAGGTCATCATCATGGAGACGATGTCTGGCCGAGACGTAACGTGATGTTTCTGATTGCCCTGTCTCCGATTCAGCAGGAGGAATTCGAAGGAGAGTTCGCCGGATTTAGAGAGGAGTATAAAAATGACGGGGCCAAGCTTTTCAGATTTGAGCTGGAGAAAATAATCTGATCCCACAGTGACTCAACTCAATTTAAATATCCCCGGATTCTACCGATAGAATACAATAACTGTCCGGGGGCTGTTACAGTGTCCACGAGCATTAACAGATTGATCCAGATACTGTTCCTGATCGGAGCTCTGAGCCTGTTTCTGAATGCGGAAACCTTCACCAGAATCCTGAATCCAGAGCGCTTCTCCCCTTCCATGTCGGATTTTTTTTTAAAACTTCCTTATCTGCTTCTCCTGGCCGGAGCCCTGATAGGGTGGAATTTCAACAAAAGTCAGGTGACTTTCATCAATCTCGCGCTTGCCGCCGGTTATTTCATAGCCGTGGAAGCGGTCGGGAAAAGTGATCTTTTTAGAAACAGACTGCTGTTCGAACCCTTTTTTGCCTGCCTGACTGTTCTGCTCTGCCTGAATATTCTGGTCTTTTTTCTGGGAAGAGAACGAGGCATACTCACCCGTGCCGGGATCGTCAAACTGCTGCTTCTGGTCTCAGGTTTCGGAGGATTCCTCTGTCTGTTCCTGGGCTCGCAGGAAACAATTCTTAACTTTCTAAAAGAATATCCGGTTTTTTCTCAGAAAGCCATCTGGCTCAATACTAACCTGATCGCTACTGCGGTGACGATTTTCACGGCCCTTACACTGATCGTGCTCCAGATCAGAACCCAGAATCCTACCGGACGTTTCCTGTCATTTACGGTAGTCCTGCTTTTTCTAGCCCTGAACTTCGACAAACCCTGGGCAGGCGGTAAAATCTGCCTGTACCGCACTGCACTGATTTTTTCCATCAATGCCCTGACCATGCTTTTCTGCCTGTATTTCCTGACCTGGGGCAGGGTCTTTTCAGATCAGCTCACTGGGCTTTTGAATCGCCGCGCCCTGGATGAGGCGCTCCAGAAATTATCAGGTGAATACTCGGTCTGCATGCTGGACATCGACTTTTTCAAAAGTTTCAACGATACATTCGGGCATCAGGCAGGCGATGAAGTCCTGAAATTCGTGGCAGAATCAGTGAAAAACTGCGGATTCGGAACCGGATATCGCTATGGGGGCGAGGAATTCGTGATAGTCACTCCCGGGCAGGGGATCACGGATGTGGTAAACGAGGCAGAAGCTCTGCGCAGGAAGATTGAATCCGGCAGCCTGATGCTGACCCAGGTTAAAAATCCGAAGTATTATGGAAAACGCGTTTCCCTGACTGTCAGCATCGGCATCTCGCAAAGTACCGATTTTTCAAGCGAACCGGATGAAGTGCTGCAGTCAGCGGACGCTGCATTATACAGAGCCAAGAAAAAGGGTCGCAATCGAGTGGAAATGGAAAAAAGAAAAGTGCGGAGGTAATCATGCACAGAAAAATCAGAACCCAGTACACAGCCACCAGTGAAATCAGTGAATCCAAGGCTTCAGAAAAACCGGGAAGCATGCTCACTACTGTCGCCAATACCTTTAAATACCTGGTCTATAATGTGCTGACCTGGTGAATCCGGTCGGAAAAGACAGCTGAGAATGCAGCACCCACACCTGCAGTGTGGATGTGCGGCTCTAACGGACAAGTTCGTAAGAGCCGCAGCAAATTGTAACTGGCTCTCCTCCAGTTCAGCAGGTACGATTCAATCATTAAATGCTCAAGGAGGAGAACTTGAAAAAAGGAATCATCATTTGTTCAATGCTGGCACTGCTCTGCAGTACCGCAGTCTGGTCCGCCGGCGTGACAACTGGAAGCACTGCGAACGGAACACAGTTCAACTGGTACGAACCAGGTCAGACTTTTATCGAGAAGGCTGATTCAAACCGGGAAATACAGTCGCTCTGGATCAGCTGGACCGATGCGGGCGGCACTGCCCAGGCAGGGATTTACTTCGACAACCAGCTTTACAAGACAATGGAGGTCGGGGACAACCAGATGTTCACCATCCAGGTGAACAAGAAGATCTCGCAGATCAAGATCGCGGTCGCAGCGGATGCAGCCCAGATCAACTGCTGCCTGATCCGCTACAAGTCAGAGCCTGTATTCAACGGGCCAAACGGTCCACATTACCCGGGTGGGTACTACGATCAGTATGGTGTCTTCCACCCATACTATCCTTACAATCCAAACTACCCGAATTATCATCCCTCCAGTTCATATTACGAATCCGGGTATTACAGCCAGGACGGCGTATATCACTATTACACCAATTATGGTTACTACGACCAGCATGGTTATTATCATCAGCACAACGGTCCGGTTGAAGAAGACTGGCTGTCAGGAGTATAAAAAAATATTTAACTTTGGCACATTTCAGTGTTGTGCAGCCAAATGTTTTACAAAGGCTTTGATTAGTGGCGGGTCCTGTCCTGGTGCAACTTTTTTTCTCCTTCGCTCCGCTCAGTGCGCCAAAAAGTTACACCTGGCCACCCCACAAGGATTTGGCAGGTTTTAAAAAGTAATATTTGCCAAAGCAAATAAATAGTGAAGTTTACTCAGAAAACCCCGCCAGGGGTTTTCTGCTTTTAGCGCAGCTCCCACACTTGCAGTGTGGATGTGCGGCTCTAACGAACAAGTTCGTAAGAGCCGCAGCAGATTGTAACTTGAACAGGCGCTGATTCCGGACATAATGGAAATACGTAAATCAGGGAGGGAATCATGCTTAAACTGAGAAGTATCATCATTTTCATGATCATTTTACGGTTGGCCGGACAGCTGTCTGCAGAGGGCAGGGCCTGGACAGTGTTCGTCTATATGAACGGAGACTGCAACCTGGAAGGAGCAACATTCCGCGGCCTGAACCAGCTGGAGAAAGTCGGATCAAACGACTGGATGGACATGGTGGCTCTCGTGGACCGCATTCCAGGGGAAAACACAAGCAACGGCGACTGGACAGGCGGCAAAGTCTTTCATGTGATTAAAGATACTGACACCACACAGGTCGGGGACGATGGCACAGTGATTTCACCCGTACTGGAAGATATTGCAGAACCGGACATGGGAGATCCGGCTACGCTCACCGGCTTCGTAAAAAAATATGCAGCCATGTTCCCGGCAGAGAAATACTGCCTGATCATCTGGGGCCACGGCCACGGCTGGAAGCCATATGTTTATCCGCCGAAATCGCGCGATGTCTGCAGCGACGACACTGACCGCGATACTTTGACTCTTGCAGAACTGAAATCTGCATTTTCAGAGATTACTGACAGCCTAGGTAAAAAAATCGATGTGCTGGATTTCGACGCCTGCCTGATGGGAATGCTGGAAGTGGCTTATCAGTTCAAGGACAGCGTAGATTATCTGGCATATTCCGAGGAGATCGAACCGGACGACGGCGACCCGCTCTGCTCAATTTTTTCCTCACTCACTCCGGAAGCCGGAGGTCGCGACCTGGCATTGTTGTTCGCAGAAAAATATTGCTCCTTCTATCCAGCCAAATGGTACGATGTTACCAAATCCGCGATCGACGAAAGCCGGATCAGGGCCGTGGAATCGTCCATTGCGGATCTGGCCCTGGAACTTACTGGAAACATGGGGAAATTTAAAACTGCCCTTGCAGGAGCCAGGCATGATTCACTCTGGTTCTCTGAATCTGATTATATAGATCTTGGTTTTTTCCTGCAGCTGCTTGAGAAAAGATGCAATTCAGACGATGTGCTTGTGGAAAAGATCCAGGCCGCGCGTTTTGATTACGGCAAAGCTGTAATCTACGGTGGCCACGTTGGCGATGAAAACGAGGATGCTACCGGGATGTCGATCTACTTCCCGGAAACCGGAAACAGATACTTGAAATCTTATGAGGATCTTCCCTTTTCGAAAACTTCAGGCTGGGACAGGCTGCTGCAAGAGTATTATAAATAACTTGAGTTTGGCAAATTTTTGTGGTGTACAGCCAAAGGTTGTTCGGAAAACTCGATTTGTGGCGGGTCCTGTCCTGGCATAACTTTTTCTCTCCTTCGCAAGGCTCAGATCGAGAAATAAGTTACGCCTGGCCACCCCACAAGGGTTTCAGCGGCATGATCTGGAAAATTTGCCAAAGTCGAGTAAATAACTTAACCAAGATAGATAAGTTCAGCGATCAGCTCCATTGATTGCAGCTATCAGTTTCCCTGCGGTCAGGTCCCAGTCGAAATGCGGCAGCATTTCTTGCGCGTTCCTCATTTTCTGGCAGCAGAGTTCCCTGTTCTGCGATGCGCTCCACAAAGCCTGAGTCAATTCTTCCCATTTCGGTTCAGCAATGATTGCAGTAGCCGAGCTGTTCTCATATTGAATCTCTCCGGCTTCACGCAGTTCATAATCGATCAGGAATGAGTTCTCAGGACCCAGAAATTCTGCAGGTCCGCCATACGGGCAGGCGATTACAGGCAGGCCGCAGGCTGTGGCTTCCAGGAGCACCATGCCCAAGCCTTCAGAGCGGCTGGGCTGCACGTAGCAATCAGCCTGCCAGAGAAATTCGCGCAAGCCGTCGTCAGTCAGAAACCGCTCTTCAATAATCTTGACCCTGTGGTCCCTTACTTTAGCCTCCAGCTCCCCTTCCCTGTACTCAAAATGGAACTTGCCGGTTCTGTAAGGCAATTTGATTCTGAGTTCCACATCGTCCCTGCCGGAAAAAGCCTGATAAAAACAATTGATCAGTTCCAGCAGCCCTTTCCGCTTCTGGGGCATGGCTACAGTCACGAAAATAAATTTATCCCGCACAGGCCGGGCAGTCTGAGGGTAGAAGTTTTTCCTGTTTACCCCGTATGGAGCTATCAGCAGCGGGATTTTAACTCCTGAGCGCTCGGCGAGTTTCCGGTTGAACTGATTGGGCACCCAGAGCAGGTTCAGATGCCTGTTGATGCGCTCAACCCATTGCTTTGGAAGCTCGCTCGTCTCGTAGACCATGCCGCCGATCTTGAACCTGGCTTCCAACCTGTCGTAGAAAAGGGGCATGATGAAAGCAAGTTCAGCTTCGAGATTCCGTTCTTTTTTCAGCGCTGCTTCGAGTTCCGGGGACAGCTTGATGTTAGGCTGGTACAGATGTCCCTTCTGCTCCACGATGGAAAGGTCGCAGAGATGATTCAGGGACGCACAGATTTCCCTGCCGATCCTGGCCCAGGAGACGACTGAACGCAGCAGGCCGAGATAGTTAAGGCTATGCAATAGAATCTCCGGTAGTTTTTCAGCCGTCGATAGTGGCGGTGCTCAGACAGACCCTGTTCCTGCCTTCGTGCTTGGCTTTGTACAAAGCTTCGTCCGCTGCAGCGATCAGATCGGACTTGCTCAGCGAGTTGACCGGATAAGTGGCTACTCCGATACTGAGCGTAATCTTCAGTTCGCCGTATCTGCTGGTTTTGAGAGGTGTCTCCTCGATCCGCTTGCGGATGCGTTCTGCGAGATTCACTGCGTCCGTGCTGTTGCATTCCGGGGCGATCACAGCGAATTCCTCGCCTCCATAGCGGGCCGTGATATCCACATTCTGCCGGACAGTGATGTTAACCGCTTCAGCTACAGCCTTCAGTACCAGGTCGCCTGTCTGATGGCCGTAAGTATCGTTGAATTTCTTGAAAAAATCGATGTCCATCAGCAGGAAGGAAAGCTGATGCTTGTATCTCCTGGCCCGCACCATCTCTTCTTCCAGCCTCACCTGCATGTAACGATGAACGTGAAGCCGGGTCAGCCCATCGGTCACTGACAATTCGTACAACTTGGTGTTCTCGATATTGATCGCAACCTGCGAGGCGATCGCTGTCAGCAGATTGAAATCGCTTTCTGTGTATACGCTCGCTTCTTTGGTGTTGGTGACGTTCAGCACTCCGAAAGCGCTGTCTTTCATTTTCAGGGGCACGCACATCAGATTCCGGATCTCGAACTTGACATCTGTGTTCTCCGGCTTTTTGAACAGCGGGTGATGTTCGCCTTCGTTGATGATGATCCCTTCACCTTCCTTCAGGACTTTGCCTGCGATTCCTTCACCAAGGTGCAGAAAAACCCTCTGCTTGATCATCCCCTCAGGCACTCCGAACACCATCCGCATCCCCAGTTCATCGGTCTGGGGATTTAAAAGATAGATGGAGGCTTTCTCGGACTTGAGCGCAATACATGTTTCAGCCAGTATTTTTTTCAGAAGAGTCTCACTGTTGTTTTCAAAATTCACGAGCTGCGCGATCTTGTAGAGAGTTGTGATTTCATAGATTTTACGATTGAGGTTATCGTAGCTGTCCTTTAGTTTACCCGCCATTTCATTGAAGGACGAGACCAGCACTCCAATCTCGTCTTTTCTGCGCATTTTGATGCGGCAGTCAAAGTTCCCGTCAGCAATGGTCCTGGCAGTGTGGGAGAAGATGCGCAGAGGCACCACTATGTTTCTGGAGAGGAGGAAAGCCACGATGATGGCAAGGGTAATGGCTACTGCGGTAATCAGCAGAAGATGATTCAAAAGCAGGGTGTCTGTGGTGCTGATTGCGATGCCAGGCAATCCTGCCATAATGTATAATCTGCCGTCAGTGATCTGCATCTTGTCAAAACCGGCCAGATAACGCTCGTTGAGGATTTTCCGGGATTTCACTACGAATCCTTGAGCATCCACTTCTGATTTCACCTCAGAAGCGAGTTTCTCGTCCAGATACCTGGTTCCGGAATAACTGAAGAGAGTAGTAGCCAGCGCTTTTCCTGACTGGTTGTAAATCAGGATCTGGATCTTGGTGATTTCGAAAAATGGATCCAGAAAGTCGGAAGCCAGTCTGTTAATACAGACAAGTGTGGCGTTGGGTTTGCCGCTTCTGGTGACCGGAGAGACGCCGACCAGGAGAAGGGAGTCGCTGCAGCAGAGAAGCAGGCTTTTCCATTGCTCCAGCTCCGACATCCTGAGCAGAGCGCTTGAGAGGCCCTCAGGCAGTGTGATTTTCTCTCCCAGAGAAATTTCACTGCTGCCGTCGAAAAGAACTACACCCGTAAATTCATTATCCTTTTGCAGGCTCTTGAGACTGTTCTCAAATGTATCGCAGTAGCTGAGTTTTTCAGCCGTATTTCTGACCTTGACCTGCATCTGGGATTTTCTGGATTCCAGGAAGTTGTTGACCATGCGATATGCGAGCATCAGCTTATTCCTGTTTTCCGCTCGCGTGATCTTCTTGATTTCCTGATCAGTAATGAAATATGTCACCAGCAGGGGCAGCACGATCAGACCCAGGAAGAGCGCCGTGATTTTAAGGCCCAGTGACTTCTGCATAGAAAACCTGACTTTTCCGTTTGTTTTTTTAGGATTTTAACATTTCAGGGCCGTTATGACAAATTGTTATTCCGCTTTTTTATGATATGCGGCAAGCATTTCATCCCATCTGCCGTCCTGCGCCAGCTTCAATCTTGCGTAACTGGCTGCAAATTCATCCGAGAACGGGATCTGAAGTGAAACAGGAAAATTCGGGATATACCTGGTATAAAGAGGGAACCACACGGCAATGCCATATGAATTTTTCACCCGGGTTTCATTGTACCCGTTGGCAATCACGATTCCGGAATCCTTGAAATAATCGATTACCCCGGAACAGGCGTCCCTGATTTTCTGATTCCCGATGCCGTTTAGCAGATAAGCGAAATGATATAAATCAATGTAATCGTTCATGTCGTATCTCTGCACCTTCTGCTGCACTTTCAGAATCTCAGCTTTCACTTCAGGCAGATTATCCGAGAGCACTTGAGCCAGTCTATCTGTTGCTTCCCGCAGACCTTTGTATTTACCGAGATCAATCGCCGAATATGTGGCTTCCAGCCACCAGTTGCCGGAATAACTTTCCTGCGCCTGCTCTTTGTAAAAATTGATGTATTCCCTGACTATCGAAACTGAACATTCACGGGCTGACTTGCCTTCCAGAAAGGCGGGAAGAATCCGGTCATACGGTATTCCTTCCCCGGGTTCAGTGTGCTCTGAACCGATCATGATGGCCGCAGATCGCTCTAATTCGGCTGCAATTTCCATCATCTGCATCAGGCAGGCATCAAAAACCACCAGATCAAGCTTTTGCCCCAAAACATCGCTGATCTTTTTCACTGCCTCTCCCAGAGCCGGAGTGTCGATCCGGGATGAACTGGTGATGTCAATTGAGATTCCCTTGTGCAGACAGGAATATCTTTTTTCAGCTTCATTTCTCCAGCCGTCCCCATGATCCCACAGCACCAGACAGTAATGGCGGGCTGGATATTCTGTTTTCGCCCATTCCACAAATTTCACCAGTTCTTCAGAAGACCCCATGTCCACTTCTCCCAGGTTTTCCAGTTCCGGAGATGAAATCAGACTCTCATCGCTGTCCTTTTCCACATAATACCTTCGGGTGTCTGTCCAGTTTCCGTTTGAATCGTCGTACCATTCACAGCGGTCAAACTGAACTACAAGATTCAGATTTTCTCCTGACCCTGTTTTTTCCATTTCATTGAAATCCTGGATCGCAAATGATTCCAGATTATTATCCCCATTCAGGAAAACCATGAATGTCCACTCTTTTTCGCTCGAAAAAACAATCCCCGCCCAAAACAGGAAAAAATATATGCTCAAAATTCTCACAAAATCCCTCCTGCAGAATCTGGTTCTCTCTGTTTTAAATATCCGCTGAAAACACAATATTTCCAGTTACATTGTTGTTACAAAATACTTCAGCAGAACTGATTTTACTGGCGACTTTGATTATTTGTTTTATAAGTCCCCCTTTTCTGATATACTTTTTTCCAGATTAATTTCAGGAGCCATAGATGAAAGGTAGAATCCTCTCGGGCATGAGACCGACCGGCAAGCTCCACATAGGCCATTATTTCGGTGCGCTTGAAAACTGGCTTAAACAGATGCCTGAATATGACTGCTTCTTTGAAATCGCCGACCTGCACGCGCTCACAGAAAACGCTGAAAAAAAGGATGTATGCTGCCATTCAGTAGACCTCGCGCTCGATTATCTGGCCTGCGGCATCGACCCTCAGAAATCAGTGATCTTTCTACAGTCTGCAGTTCCTGCCCATTCGGAACTGCATCTGCTGCTTTCCATGGTAACACCGGTTTCCTGGCTGGAGCGCTGCCCCACTTACAAGGACCAGATCGCCCAGCTCGATCTCGGCCCGAATGTCACTTATGGACTGCTGGGATATCCTGTACTCATGACTACTGACATCATCCTCTACAAAGCGGACACTGTCCCGATCGGCAAGGACCAGCTTCCCCACCTGGAGCTGACCCGCGAGATTGTCAGACGCTTCAACTTCCTATTCAACCGCGAGGTTTTCGTTGAGCCCAAGGAAAAACTCACCGAAATTCCGCTGCTGCTAGGCCTTGACGGCCGCAAGATGAGCAAGAGTTACAACAACTCCATTTTGCTCTCCGAAGAAGAGGACCAGCTCTGGGAAAAAGTGAGAAACATGGTGACTGACCCGGCCAGGATCAAAAAAACGGACCTCGGGCATCCTGAAGTCTGCTCAGTTTTTTCCTATCAGAAAATTTTCAACTGTGCTGCGGTTTCCGGCATCGAAGCCGATTGCCGCGCTGCTAAAATCGGCTGCGTGCAATGCAAGAAAAACCTCAATCAAATGATCAGCTCTTTCATCACCCCGATCAGGGACAGGCGCAAAAAACTGATGGAAAATCCCGCTCTTCTCCGAGAAATAATCGAAGCTGGCAACAAAAAAGCCCGGATTGTTGCTGAAGCCACTCTGGCTGAAGTCAGGGACGCCATGAAAATAGGATTTAAGGTCTGACTATGTTTTATCTATCCCCGAAAACTTTTCAGCTTTCAACTCTCCTTTCACAGACGGGAATCCGCAACAAACCACTCGGCAAGCACCGCAAAGGTGACGGTATCGCCCTGATCAGCGAAGAGGAACTTCCGGAACTTTCCGGCAAATTTGAAGACATTGTCATCTATTCGGAAACCGGTGACCTGGATTTTCTCCACAACCTGGTCCCGCTCGAAATCATCACCAAGGCACACGGTCCCAGGGAAATCGTCTTCCGCCTGAAAAACGCCGAGGAAGCCCTGAAACTCAGGGAGATCGTCAAGAACATCAACAACGAACTGTTCAAGAAGGACCAGGAGCTCTCCACGATCCATGCCTTTGAAGAAAACATCAAGACTACCTTCATCGTGGACGAACTGTTGAAAATGCTGGTGGACGTGATTACAAGAGTATTGAAATGCCAGAGGGCTTCGGTAGTACTCCTCCAGGAGGAAGGGCGCGATCTGCTGGTCAAGGGTACGATTGGTTCAGACCAGAAAAAGGTGGAAAATTTCCAGATCAAATACCGGGGCCGCGTCACCAGAGAAATTATCAGGCGCAAGAGTTCCCTGATGCTGCGTGATATCAGCAAACTCAACTGGCCCAAAGAAGATGAGGATCAGAAGTCCTATTACACTACCAATTCCTTCCTGTCTGTACCGATCCTGGTCAAGAACGAAGTGGCAGCCATCATCAATGTGACTGACAAGCAGGATTTAACCCCTTTCAATGACGACGACAGACGACTTCTGGAAATCATCGCATCCCAGGTTTCAGGCACGATTGAACGCTTCAAGATGTCGCATGAACTGCTGGAAAAAGAACGGCTTTCCAAAGAGCTGGCGATCGCCAGGGAAATCCAGATCAACTTGCTGCCCGCGCAGAATCCTGATCTCCATGATGTGGAGGCGACTTTCTTCTATCAGCCCTGCTATTCGGTTGGTGGGGATTATTTCGATTTTCTTGAGCTGGACAATCACCAGCGCGCGCTGCTGATCGGGGATGTCTCGGGTAAAGGCGTACCTGCCTCCCTGCTGATGGTAATGATCAGAAGCATTATCTGCTATGCCGCACAGCTTCATGTACTCGGCTCCCCGGAAAAAGTCTTCCAGGACCTCAACGATTACCTGCTCAAGCACTCAGCCAGGAATATGTTCGTAACCCTCTTCATGGGCATACTGGACAGCGATAACGGAAAATTTTATTTTTCCAATGCAGGGCACAATTATCCGCTGCTGTTGAAGAAAGGCCAGTTCCAGGAACTGAAGACAGGGGACATGATCCTGGGTCTGTTCGATGAAGCAAGTTATCATAGCCAGGAAATCCAGATCGACTATGAGGACCTGCTCATTTTATACACTGACGGCATCTCTGAAGCCCGCCAAAGCGATGGCGGCATGTTCGGCGAAGCCGGCATCAAGCAGTTTTTCCAGGAAAACTACCAGAAGGAAAAACCTCTCAACCAGACCATCGATGATTTCAAACAGTATTTCAGGATTTCCTGCGGCACTGCCGATCAGGCAGATGATGCCACCCTGATTTTAATGCGGAGAAAACCGCCGATATCGAATGAGTAAAAACGCAATCATCTTCCGGCTCAGACGTTCAAACGAAAAAATTGAGGAAACCAAGGCATCCCTGCTTGAACTTACTGAACTTCTGAAGACGCTCCATATCTCGGTGGTTGAAACAGTGATCCAGCATAAGGAGCGACCGAGCCCAGCCTTTCTGATCGGAGAGGGCAAGGTGGAGGAAATTGCGCAGATCGCAGCTGAGCATTCAGTTAAACTGGTGGTTTCGGACAACAATCTTACTCCCACTCAAAAGCGCAACCTTGGAAACAAACTGGAGCTGGAAGTTTCGGACCGTACAGCCGTAATTCTGGAGATCTTCCGCAAAAGAGCCCGGAGCCACGAAGGCAAGCTGCAGGTGGAGATCGCCAGCATGAAATACAGCCTGACCATGATTTCAGGCCATGGCATATCCATGATGCAGCAGACCAGCGGCACCGGAGCAGTCAGGTCAAAAGGCATCGGTGAAACCCAGTCCGAACTTGATAAGAGGAAAATCCGCAAAAGAATCCTTGTGCTGAGTAAACAGCTTGAAGAACTGATCAAGCAGCGCGGGACGCAACGCAAAAGCCGCAAAAAGCAGGGAATTCCGATAGTCTCGCTGGTAGGCTATACCAATGCCGGTAAATCCACGCTTTTTTCCCTGTTGTCCAAAAGTGAAGCATTTATTGCCGACAGCCTTTTCGCCACGCTGGACCCCAATGTAAAAAAAGTCACCCTGCCCGACGGATGCTCCTTCCTGCTTGTCGATACCGTCGGTTTCATCAAGAATCTGCCTACTTTTCTTGTCAACGCCTTCCGCGCCACGCTTGAGGAAATCCTGGAAGGGCAGCTGCTGCTGAATGTAATCGATTTTTCCGATCCCCGCCATGATGTTCAGGAAGATGCCACTCTGGGAATTCTTTCGCAACTGGGAGCCATGAACATCCCAAGGATTAATGTTTACAACAAACTCGACCTGCTGGATCGGAGCGATCAGGAAAAACGCCTTTCCCAGAACAGCCTGAATTCCGGTCATGTCTATATTTCCTGCCAAGAAAAAACAGGAATCAGCTCCCTGATCAGCCTGATCAGGAGTAAGATCTTCCAGAAAGCCGGCTGCGGAGAATGAGCATCAAGATCCTCTGCCTGGACCTGGACGGCACACTGTACCTGGATCAGCGGCTTTATCCGGGAGTCCTGGAAACACTGGAAGCACTCAGAAAAAAATACCGGATCATCTTTGTCACGAACACCACTTCCAGGCTCGCTTCTGAAATCTGCTCGGAAATCAACTCTCTGGGAATCCCGGCCCAGCCTGATGAACTTTACACTGCCTCCCGGGCGGCAAGGGAATTTCTCTGCCTGCGCGGCGATCAGAGCGGAATCCTGCTGGCGCCGCCACGAATCCTGACTGATTACACCTGGTTCAAGCAAGACCCTGAGGGAAGGTCGGTCCTGATCGCCGACGAGGGCTATGGGACGACATTCGAGGACCTGCACAGGCCTTTCTCGATTTTGATGAGGCCCGGCACCTCCTTCTATACGCTCCAGAAAAACCGCTATTTCAGTAAGCAGGGCTCTTTAAGGCTGGATATGGGTCCGCTCACAGCCGCCCTGGAATATGCATCCAACCGCGAAGCCACGATACTGGGAAAACCATCACGCCAGCTGTTTGAACTGATCGCGAAAAATTACTCTGTGGAACTTTCTGAAATGGCCATGGTTGGCGATGACCTGGAGTTCGACGTGCTGCTGCCGAAGAAGCTCGGTTTGTGCGGAATTCTGGTCAAAACAGGGAAATACCTGCCTGAGCAAGCCTTGAAAACCAGCGCTTTGTATTCCGTCCGAGCCGACCATGAACTGGAAAGATTTTCGGATCTGGCTGGAATTCTATGAATTTTCAGGATCACTCAAGGTCCAGGAATCTGTAAGTCTTCAAATTTTCTGTCGATACAATAGTCTTGAGCTTCCTGAACGCGTTTTCCAGGCTGTCGTTGATCAGAAAATAGTCGTAGCAGTCTACGAACTTGAGTTCTGTTCTGGCATTGAACAGGCGCTTCTCGATCACTTCGTCGCTGTCTGTGGCGCGGTTTCTAAGCCTTGCTTCCAGCTCCTTGAGATCAGGAGGCATGATGAAAACAAGTACAGTATCCCGGGGATACTTGCCCTTGATCTGCAGCCCGCCCTGCACATCCAGTTCCAGCAGCACATCATTCCCTTTTTTCAGGTTTTCCAGTACAAACTGTTTGGGAGTTCCGTAATAATCGCCATGCACAATCGCCCACTCCAGAAACTTATTCTCCGCGATCATCTGCTTGAAAATGTCGTCTGACACGAAAGTGTAGTCAGCCTTGTCCTTTTCGTTTTTTCTCGGATTGCGGGTAGTCACTGAAATCGAATAGGAGAAATTCCTGTCTTCCTTGAGCAGGAGCTGGCAGAGCGTAGTCTTTCCTGCACCGGATGGACCGGAAACTATCATCAGCATCCCGCGCTTCTTGGTTCTTTCATTCAACATATTCACCACCTTCGGTCAGTCGGTTGAAAAGAGTCTCAGGCTGCAAGGCTGACAGGACCACATGGTCGCTGTCTGTTATCAAAATCGAGCGTGTTTTCCGGCCAAAAGTAGCGTCAATCAGTTTGCCGTTTTCGCGGGCTTCATCCTTCAATCGTTTCATGGGAGAGGAATCAGGGTTTAGGATCGACACAATTCGGTGAAGCATCAGGCCATTGCCGAATCCTACATTCAGGATGCTGTATTTCATTCCCCCTCCTTCAGGAGCTTTTTCAGGAATCTGGCCAGATCCATTTTCCAGCCTTTAAAATACTGTTCAATCATCGCGATCAGAGCGGGTCTGTCCCGCAGGTCGTGCTCATCCAGGGCCAGGAGCTGCTTGAGATAGAAACTTGTTGCTTCCGAAATGATCGCAGCTCTGGAAGGGCCGGGTTTGGAAAGCTGAAGGATCAAACCCTCCTGGAAAAACTGGGTTTCAGGGATCTTCTTGTCGATCTGACGGGCCAGGATGAAAAGAAAATCAAATACACCCCCGATCAGATCAGATACTTTCTCCTTGAATTCAGTATCGGACAGCTTGGGTTCAATTTCCTTGAATCCCCTGATCCGCATCGTGAGATTTCTGATCTCTTCCTCGATTGTATTGGAAAGGTAGGTTTTCATTCTATATTCAGGAGCTGTTCCTTGATTTTTTCCACTTCATCCTTGATCTCCACAGCCAGGGATGAAACTTGAAAATCACCGCATTTTACTCCAAGAGTGTTGATTTCGCGCAGCAGTTCCTGGGTGATAAAAGTGAGTTTCTTGCCTGGCGAATCCTCTGCAAGAGATTTCAGAAAAAATTGAAGATGCGCATCGAATCTTACGATCTCCTCATTGAAATCCTGCCGATCCATGATCAAGGTCAGTTCCTGATACAACCGCTCCCTTGCCCCCTGGTCAGCAGAACTGAAAGTATGGCAGCGCTCCTCGAATTTCTGGCGCAGCTTTTCTTTGAATTCCGGAGCTTTCTTCCTGATCTCGCCGATTTTCGCTTCCATTATCGAGAGACCTTTTCTGATCTCTTTCTCATGCTTTTTCCCTTCCCGGTCGCGGAACTTCCCATACTCATCAAGCACGGACTGAAGATGTTTCTTGAATTCCAGTTCCAGCTTCTCATCCCTGTCGGAAGACTCGCTCTTGAAAGCTTCGCTTCTGAGCACCAGAAACGAAGGGTCCAGCTTGCGTTTGATCTTTTTTTCAACCGCAGCCAGCTGTTCAGCAGCCAGAACCAGGAATTCCTCGTTCAGTGCGAACCCGCTGCCTGAGATACGCTCCTCTCGGGCATTGAAATACACTTTACCGCGCATGATGCGCTCGCCAAGGATTTCCCTCACTTCCGGCTCAATTCTGGCCAGGGATTCCGGCAGCCTGGTGTTCAGGTCCTTGCCCTTATTATTGTAACTCTTCAATTCGAGAGAAAAGGCGCAACCGCCGTATTCAAATTTTTCGTAAGCGAAACCGGTCATGCTTCTGAGCATCATTCCACCTTAAGATTGCTGTTCCTGGTCTCCCCGCTCTGCCAGACTGCCGATCCGAGGGCTGTGGCGCGGTATCCGTTGAGATAGAAAGTAATGGTGTCACCGGGATCAGCGCCGCCATCCCCTGCTGAACTGTCATCGCCATAGACCAGGATGTAATAGCTCCCTATACTTGTGATCGAAACGAAACCGCAGAAAACACCCTGCGGATCAAATGCACGTACTTTCATACCGGCTGCGGCCTGGGTTCCGAAATAGGAAGCCGTGCCAGTGAAACTGCAGGGTTGCAGCATGGTCGGGACAACGGCCTGCACCTTTGCCATATCAGTAGACTTGGCGTTGCGGCCGAAATCATCGTATACAAATGCAGAATAGTAATACTCCCTTCCGCTCTGGAGTCCTGAATTATCGAGGAAACTGTATTCTGTACTGACTGAAATCTCCCGTGAATAAACGAAATCTCCAGTGGTCATGGTCTGGGGATAGCCGGAGATCGCACGCCTGAGCATCAGATATTTACCGGTGTTGGCAGAGGCGGTCTTAAAATATACTTCCAGGCTGCCTGAAGAAACCGGCAGCACTTTGAGCATGGAGAGACCTGCCAGCTGATTCTGGTTGTCTTCATAAATACTGGTGGTATTGCCGAGAAAATCCGTTTTCATGTTCCCCACCGAATCGTAGGACAGGACTGCATAATAATAAGTGCCTGAAGTGGGTGAAGGTACGCTGAAATTGAAACTCTGCAGATTCCTGCTCAAGCCTGAACCGATCACTGAAGCCTGGGCGTAGTTTGAACTGCGGATCTGCTGGTTATAGCGCAGGATCTTGTATTGCTCCCCGCTGTTGGCTGAAACATCGGTCCAGGTGACTGTAGTGAGATTTGTCTGATAATTATAGGTAGCGCTGACATTGGTTGGTTCATCAGGAACCACGTTGTCTTCAAAGATTGAATTCACAAGGGAATTGGAGCCGGAAAAATCGCTGTCAATCGATTCGTCGGCATGCACTGAAACGACAGCATAAAAAAAATATCCTTCAGTGCCGGAAACCAGTGTGTATAAATACTGGCCGATTCCCTGCCCGATGCCGGTTGCGATCGGAGTAAGCTGGCCCACATCTGCGGCAGTTATCTTCTGGGTGTGCCGGTAAACCTTGTAAGAGGTGCCTAGCGGATCGTCCTCCCAGGTGATTCTGGTCTTCCCCTGGCTCTGCAGATATTCAGCCTGCAGGTTTGTAGGTTCGTTCAGCGCATACAGTATCGTAAAATTCTTGCCTGCCGGATCGATTTCATTCCTGGTCAGGTCGAACACAGTGCGCACTTCGCCGTGGTAGAGACGGCCTGGGGTCATGATCGAGGTGGAAAGCTGGACTGAAGTTCGATCACCCTGCAGTTTGGAGGACAGCACGTTAAGCCCGTAATCGAAGAAATAATTCCCAGTCTGTTCCACGCTTGCCTGGTCCATTATTTCGCTGAATCTGACCAGCAGGGTAGTCTGATTTAAAAAGATGCAGCTCGCGGGAACAACCTGGGGTTTCACAAGGTCTACCCATGTGGATAGAGTAGAATCTCCGTGATTTATGGAATCCGACAGGTCCAGCATGCTGTGGACCGTCACCTCCAGAGAGTCACCATTGCCGCCCGAAACCATTTGCGACATGGAAAATTTCACCTGGCTCTTGAAGCTGTCGTTTTCATAGATCGATTCATAGGAAAAGGCGGCATGTGAAAGATCCAGGTCGCTGCCGCAAAGCCTCACATAATATTTATTCGTGTCTGCAGCGGAAACCGGGTCTACCAGTTCGCTGTATTTGACAACCAGGGAAAATCTGTCCTGGGAAACATTGGCGATCTCGATCACAGGAGAGTAAATATCGTCGGACAGGAAAACCGTGGAAACTGTTTTCTGGCTCTTCATCGGATCCTGAGACTTGATGGTCTGGTTCGACAGGTTGGTGATCAGTTGGGCTTTCAGGGTGAAATTCGAACCCCTTTTCATGGCCTGCCGCAGCGTCAGCACAACGGTTCTGTTGTCGGGTAGAAGCTGGGCTGCAGCCGGATTCTGGCTTACTGCAGCACGCTCCGGGGCATTCAGAGCCGTGCCTGACAATTCATAATACTGGACATTCTGTGCGCTTCCGGCAGTCACAGGTTCGGAAAATTTCACTGCCAGCTTCCGGTCGTCGATAGGGATGGCCTGCTGGATGTAAAGTGTATCTGAATCTCCATAAACCGTGGAAGAGCCGCCTCCGAACGTGCCTCCTCCCCCGCCGGCGCAGGAATAGAAGAAATACAGGCTGAAGATTATAAAAAACAGTAAAAGTGCCTTTTTTGACATCAAATTCGCCCCAGCATAGGTTTTAAATATTTTATGATAAGAAGGATTGTTTTGCAAGAATCTGCATTAAATAATATAGGGACGAACGGCCGTTCGTCCCTATATGGTAATTATATCATTTTACAGATTTATTTCGGTGCGCCCATTTTCGCCGGCGCAGGTGCCGGAGCTGGAGCGATCAGACCTTTCAGAAAATCAGGCCATTTGCTGTTGCTGCAGAAATCCAGCGGTTCGTAATACTTGGCCAGCACCTTGTACAAATCGATCTGTTCCGGGAAGAAAAGCCCGACATGGGCATTGGTCATTGTCTCGTCGGTTCCGACTACTATGAACTCAGGCTCCAGAGTCTTGATATCTTTCAGAAGTTCATCAGCTGCCTGATTGGGTTTGCCGTCTGCCAAAGTTTCGAACTGACTCACAAAACTCAGGATGTCCACATAGAAAGTACCGTACTTATCGCCGAAAGCGGAATTGATACTGGTTGATTTTTTCCTGGCATCCATTGCTCTGGTTCGGTCAGTGGCGGTCTTGATGAATTCATCGAGCTTCTTCATGAAATCAGGAAGCTTGGTCAGATCCATGTAGCCAAAATTCAGCACCTGCATCTTGAAAGCCTGGGCAGCGGCGTTATCTACATCTTCCTGGTTGTCGCTGATATACTTGTCGGCATACATGTCGATGAAAGCATCAAACTGGTCTGCAGGGATGTTGTTCTGCGCCATGGCCTGCAGCACCTGATCTTTTTTGGCACGCAGGCTCTTGAGAATCCGCTGCTTGATCGTGGCAACGAAGGCCGGTTTGAACAGGTCTTCAGTAGTGTAGAATTTCTTGTTGTTGTCCAGCATGGATTTGGCTAGTGTGCGGCCGTCGATGGACGGATTATCAGAAAGCGGTGAAAAGCAGCCGGTATACCAGTACCCGCCGCCCGGGAAATAGGTGAAAGCAGCGGCTACATTGGAGGTGTAGTCCTTTATCTGATAAAGCACTTCAACCTGATTCATGATACAGGCGTCGAAGCTGATCAGCTCGAATTTGAGGTTGGAATCATTGAGTGCTTTCTTGAACTCGACCATGGTAATGCAGTCTTTGGAGGATTCATCGTAGGCGAAAGACTTGGACTGCGGATCTGTTCCGATCAGTTTGGCTACAGCCAGGCGGGCAAAAACTTTGTCCATGGCATAGTCATTGTCCAGTAATCTGGCTGCCTTGGCATTGCCGGATTTGCTGTTCTGATTGTTCAGATCGTCGATGATTGTGCCTGGACCTGCCAGGGAAAGCAGTCCACTGCCGTGTCCCCAGAGATGGAGCAGATATTTTTTTGCAGGGTAATTGGCTGCAGCGTCCTTGATGAAACCTGTGAGAGTGGCCGGATCACCCATGTTGATTTCGTCGTATTTTTTCTTAAGATCATAATCCTTGCCGTTATAGACATAGAGCCCGTCAAAATCCTTGCCGCCGAAGTCCACGAGCAGCACCAGGTTGACTTTGGAATTGTCGATCTTGGCTCCAGCCATTTCCAGCATGTCGATGTGTCCGTCGCCTTCCAGGTCTTCGGTTGCGGCATTATCGCCGGCCATGTAGACCATGATTGTCCATTCCTTGCCGCCTGCAGGCTGTTCTGCGAAAGCATAGAAAGCGAAAGCGAACATAAACAGGATTCCCAGCAGTTTCATCCGACTTCCTCCTTGACTTTTGTAGTAAAATAATTATACCCGGATTCGGACCTTACTCAATTACTTTGTACAGAAATCTGATCAAAACATCATCCTAGAACTCATCGCAGGCCAGGCGGACTCCGCCATAATCCACCTTGAGAGTTTCGACATTCCGCACGCGGCAAGCACTCCGGCAATCCACTATCGTGTTGCTGAAGCATCCTCCCCGGATGACACGGGCCGGCCTTTTATCGCCGGATATTTTAAAGCAGTTCGAGTTGCCTTCAGCAGGACCCTGAGGGTCAGTATCAGGAGAAACGCTGTAATAATTTTCATCGAACCAATCCTGGCACCATTCCTCCACATTTCCGCATATATCAAACAGACCCCAGGGATTGGGCTGCTTCAACCCCACTTCCTGGGCCTTCCCGAAGTGAGCGCCGCTGTTATCGGGATTGTTTCTTACATCCCAGCAGTATTTGTCTATTTCTTTGAGGTTTCTTTCAGTTATGTCTTTGGGATATCTGTCAGGAAGCATATCATCCAGAGGATCGCCCCAGAAGCATTCGGTAGTAGTCCCTGCCCGACAGGAATATTCCCATTCTGCTTCGCTGGGCAGGCGGAAATTTTTCCCTGTCATTTCCCTGAGCCTCTTTGTGAACTGCTGGCAGTCTGTGAATGACACGCATTCCACAGGCCTGGAGTCGCCCTGGTACATGCTGGGGTTATCTCCCATCACTGCCCTCCACTGGGCCTGAGTAACCTCGTACTTTCCAAGCAGAAAGCCCTTTGTGATCTTCACCAGATGCTGCGGGTGCTCGTTTTTGAACCAGGCAGCTGTTTTTCCGCAATTGACGTTATCGGTATCATATTTCCATTCAATCTCCTGCGGGGAATATGGGCAGCCCATCAGGAATTCCCCTGGCAGGATATGTATCATCTGAAGCTTTACTCCGCCAGGCAGGTCAAAGCTGATTTCACTGCTTCCTGCAGTCAGAAGTTGAGGCTTTACAGGAGTGGAAAGTACCTTTGGCTGGGAGGTTTCATCGTCAGCCAGGCAACAGAAGGCGAAGATAAAAAGTCCTGCAATCATCATTTTTTTCATTGACCTGTTCCTTTTTCAGACTAAAACTCGTCGCAGGCCAGGCGCAGTCCAAGGTAAAACTGCTTGAAAGTTTCTACATTCCAAAGTCACAAAATCAAGCACCGTGCCTGTTCTACCTATTATTCACCTTCCCCCTCCATTTCATGCAATTCACCCTGTCCCATCCAGTAGCACAGAAGGGGTGCAGGAACGCGCATGATACGCCCAGTGACATCATCTGTCCCGCCCAGCAATCCGAAATCATCAATGGACTTGGTTATCACATAACCATGGTCGATCTTCTTGTCCTTCATCAGTTCGACGAGTCCCTTGAGATCGCGTACTCCAGTGTGCTGGGCGCGGTATTTGACTTCAAACGGAATGATCTGTCCGGCAATCTCCGCCACCAGATCGACTTCATGATCTTTTTTGCCTCTCCAGTAGGTGAAACGCACATTCTGCCTGTAATATCGCGCGAACAGATGCTTGAAAACAGCGGTTTCAGTTGCAGTGCTCAAAACGGTCTGATCTTCCAGCATGATCTTGCCCTTGAGCATGACAGCCGGTGCTATCGCGGCATCAGCCAGGTAGATTTTATGGCGGGCTCGTAGAATGGATTTACCGTAGCCATATGGAGGTAGCTTGTAAATCAGATGCGTGGCTTCCAGCAGCTCGATAAAGTTCTGGGCTGTAGGCCGCTTAACCTCCAGACTGGCGCAAAGCGCCGTCATATCCAGAAGTCCCCCATCGTGCATGCACAGGTACAGGAACGTGTATTCCAGATCCACGACCCTTCTCACGCCGAACATGGCGGTCATGTCGCGCTTCAGGACTTTGTCGATGATGTCTTCCCGCAGCAGGCGCTGGGCCTGGGTTACGCTTTCCACCAGGGCGGTCTGAGGAAATCCCCCTCGCACCAGATATTCGTGGAAATGGCCGACATACTGCCCTGCGGATCTGGAAATGCGGCCGAATTGATGCTGTTGCCATTCAAACAGGTCGCGCAGGGAAGAAAGCCGCGGCAGCTCAGGCAGTTCCAGCTTTTTCAGCTTAATGTATTCGTAAAAAGACAGTGTTGTCAGTTTGAGGTTGTGCCAACGGCCCACTCCCGATTCCTGAGCTTCCTGAACCGGCAGGGACGAGCCTGTGAAAACGACCCGCCTATGTTTATGGAAATCCACCTGTAGTTTGACCCAGGTTCCAAAGTCGCGGATATTCTGGGCTTCATCCAGAAACAGGTACTCAGTTCCCGGTACCCGTGGTTCCAGTTCCCTCCAAGCTTCGATCACGGCATCCGCTCCGGATAGTTTGAGGACAGGATGATCGAAAGTGGCGTAGAGAATGTTTGCTCCAGGCACACCGTCCTGCAGAAGCTTCTCGATGGCCTGCAGAAGAAGAGTGGTCTTTCCGACCTGCCTCGCCCCGGACAGCAGCACCGCCCTGGGAGCAGGAGGCTTGTATATCCATGTATAAAGATCGCGGAACACGGCCCTCCGCCATTTCGGCAGATCAGGCACGCTTTCCCTCCTCCACCATGGATTGAACTGGGACAAAATGGAAATTATTTCCTGGCTCGATATCTTCATGGTCAAAATATACTTAATTTCATCATTTAATGCAAGTATATTTTAACTAAAATGGTATTTTAAGAAGAATAAGTTGATTTAAAAGATGTTTTCAAATAGAAGAATCCATTCAGGACTCAGGACAACAAAACGCTGCTGGGACAAGATTCGGGGACGCCTTACTCATCTGTCTTTACCTTCCACATGTCGGGATTAAACTGTCTCGTCACAATAAACGGTCGTTCCACAGACACAAGATCAAGCCTCACCGCTCGTGTGTCCTGTGCAATGTGTAGGTCTGACCCCATAACCCTTTCGTGGGGACCATCTCAGTTTTTTGTCCACTTTTCAAGCCTTTTCGCAACTTCATCATGGTTCAGACCTTTTCCCTCGTCCAGTTCCCTCAGTCCAGCCTCAACCTTGAGCTTGAAATACAGCTTTTCCATGATCTGGTCAACTGTAACGCTGTCTGGAAGTCCCCTGATGATGCTGATAACCTGCTGCTTCACGCTGGGCATATTTCCTCCTGAGGTCAGAATTCCTAATAAAAGCAGATCAATCGTAAATCTGCTTAATTGACCGTTTTAAATAGATCTGATGGCCTGCATCTCCGCCTTCTTGATACATAATGATACATCCAATCCTGGTTCAGGACAACAAATCGCTGCCGGATGTGCCTGGTTTCCATTGTTTTCGAAGCTGTCCTCCAGATTCCCCAAGTCATGATTTCCAACTTCGTCGATATTGATACTGTATTTCACGCTCAGATCTTCCTTTCCAGGATCCCGAATGTTTCTCCAAATCTACTTTCCAAGTGGCTTTCATACCCCAGATTGCTCGTTTTTATTTAATCAGTAAATCATCCTATTAATTGTCACTTCCCACATGTAATAACGAAAAGCATATACGCTGACGATAAAAAGAATAAAAAATAACCCTCTGGTTATTGGAATTGAAGAGTATTCCTTGAGTATCTTCAGATGTGTAAAAGAAATCTTGCTGCAATTGTTAGCTAAGATGAGCATCATGAGGAAGTTTGGCATTAAAAATGCCAGTGAAATAATGAAAACACCTAAAATATCACCAAAATCTCCAGAACCGCCCAAATCTCTAAAACCAACGATCAAAACAGAATAGTTCATGAAATCATAGACTGGACTGAAAAGCATCAACGCTATCAATATTAAGCAAGATAGGAGCAATTGTTTCATAAAATTTTTCCCATTAATATCCAGCCAGACAGCTCTGACAAAATTCAAAAAAAATAGTAAAGGGGAGAGCATTAAATATGCAAAGACAGTCAATTGCTGTATCGTTTTGTTGCCGTGCCCATCATCCAGGACATGTATATATTGGCTTCCTTTGGCATTATATTTTTTGCAGATTTTGATAAAATTACTATTTGTGCTCCTACAGTCATCTCTAAAAAGAGAATCAATGTCAGCACCTGATTTTATTAAGAAATCAAGTAAATCATAGTCCATTCCTTTGGGTAGGTCCCGAATACCATAAATATTCAATACGGCTCCGGAATCAAAAAACAAAGTACTTAAGATGGTTTCAAGGTTCCATTTTTTGTGTTTAACGTCCGCTCCATTTCTCACCAGGGATTCAACAACTCCTTTGTTCCTGTTAAGAATCGCAAACATTAAGGGTGTATATCCTGATTCTTCTTCGGCATTTACATTTGCTCCTTGATTTATCAGACCAATTACTTCCTCCGATGATTGTGCAAAAAAGAGTTTCTTTGTTGCTATATCGATATTCTCTTTTGTATCTTTCAAATTTATAAAATTTGAATGACTCATAGAACCTTGTTCCATTGCTTCTTTTCTAAGTCTAGAATCATCATTTACTTTAATAGGTTGAGCAAAAAATATTCTGACCAATACAAGAATGATTAGAATAACAAAACCGATAAGATTTAAACTGAGAGTTGATAATTTTGTGAATGCATAGGATGAGATAAACTTTATAGACTTTTCTTCGTTATCTGAAAACCAGAAAGGCGAAGTAATTAAAAGCAAAAAAAGAGGTAGTAAAAATGGACCTAATATGAAATCAAAAACGCAACCAATAAAACTATGGTACATTAAATAAAAATTCCAATTTTCTACCCCAGCCTGCTTGTTTTGCTCTTGTTTCCCGGTAAATCACGCGCTTCGAACTCAAAAATACAGTGTTCCTCGTCGTTTTTCTAACGAGCCTGAAAATTCATCATTTTCAGCAATTATTGTAACCAATTATAATATGTTGCTGACAAACTGTACAGGAGCAGATGAACGCCAACCGCCGGGGTCAGGTTGTGGTCTGGGGCAGAAAGGATCGGTCCCTTTCGCTTTGCTCAGGGGATTAAGAAGCTGTAATACCTCGCGATGCTCGGGAACAGCTTCTAAAGAACAACCAGACCCCGTTCTCTGCTGAGCACGACATGACCCCATCTTTCCCCTTCTCTTCCAAACCCCTCTCAGCTGCTCCCGTATATGGTGGGGTCGAGAGGGTCGCACCAGACCCTGGGTAAAGACGCAGTAATTCTCTTAGTCAGAATACCAATTCTGTTATCAAACATCTGGTAAGAAAGTACTGTGATAGAAGTAAAACACCTCGACACCCCGCATGGGGATTCAGGGGGACAAAGTCCCCCTGATTGGAGGGTTTGCAAAGGGGGGACGAACTCCCCCCTTTGACTATTTCCTAAAACTCATCGCAGGCCACCCGCACTCCGAGATATTCCAGCTTGGAATATTGTGACTCCTTTTAAATTTCATCTCTTCCAATGAGTTTACCTCTTTTTGCACAATGCAGCTAACTGTAACTGGATTGAAAAGCAGATTGCTTTCATAATCAGTTCAGAATCTGATTCAGCAAATCGATTCGAAAAAAAAGAATTCATCGAGGAGGTAAAGTGGAAAGGAAATTCAGATTGGGAGTTCTTGTGCTTGGGCTTGTGTTTTTCAATGCCAGCCTGGCCATGGCCGCAGGGCAGTATGCCGCACTGACGAGAGTCATTGTGCCCAGGCCATTGTCTCTTACGCCGGTACTGGCCGCTTCAGAGACTTCAATCTGCTATGAAATTCTGGAAGGTTCTTTCAATACCGCCGGTGAGGCCCAGGCTCTGGCCCTGAAGAACAAGGATGCTGCAGAAGAGCAGGCTTTGCTCACTGCAGTAAAAGCCTGGGGTCTGAATCAATATCCGGAAATAATCAGAACATTGAGACCTACAACCATCTGCATGGCAGTTAATTGTTCCACCAGTAAGAGTGGAGTTCTTTACTACAGCGGCAGAGCTGAAATCACGCTCGACAAGCCCGAAAGCATTGCCCTGGAAAGTCTTCCTGCAGGAACCCCTGCATCCATCACCCGCAGCCTTGTCAACGGGTATTTCCGCAGCTCAGCCGAAGCCCTGAAAGAGGCGCGGACTGCCATCATGAACAAAGTGCTTAAATCAGCCCTGGAAGAAGCCATTCAGATCTGGAAGCTGGACGAGGAATCAATCAAAGAAGTCAAAATCACGAAAACGAGCGGAGTAGTTGAAATGCCAGCTTTTTAGGCTCAATTCGCTCTCAATATACTCATGCTTCGGGCTGCCGGGAATGGCAGCCCTTTTTTTATATTTTTCCAGGAATACAACGGGAGCTTTAGATGAAGGCTTTCAGACGCAGGGAAATGTAACTGGCTGAAAAGCGTATATTACTTATAATAACATCAAAGACGAAAAATGAGGTGATCAGATGCGTCGGACCCTGTGCCTGTTTCTCTGCCTTGCACTTTCCCAGCTCCAGGCCTCTCCGGAAAAATGGAAATTCTATGATTTCAAAGATAAGGACAGAATCACTGAGCAGAAGGTGCAGGAATTGACGGCAAAGGGTCAGACGGCTGAAGCAGCCAAGCTCCAGGCCGACTATCAGGACCTGAAAGTCAGGGCCTATCTTTCCAACTGGCCGCTGCTTCTGACAGTGCATAATAAAGTTGTTGAGAAAGGTGAGGCCTGGGCCATGACTTTCCTCGCAGACTGGGCTCTGGCGCTTGTGAAAGATACTGTCGAGACTGGTGAAAATTCTCAGGATACCTTTCTGAAACCGCTGCTGGGACCGGATGCGTCAGCCGAAATTTCCGATCTGCAGCAGGCTGCGGTTTTCTTGTCAAAAAAAGGCGATCAGATCCTGGCTGCATCCTCCGATTATTTCGGCATCCTGAAACTGCTTTGCGGAAGTCCTGATCTATGCGGTTTTTACAGGGCTGTCTGCAGCGTTAATCTGGATCAGGCCCGGAAATCGGCTGCAGGTGTCATCAGTCTTCCAGCCGAATGCGGGCTGCCTGAAAAGCTGCTGAGCCTTTCCCTGCAGGCGGACAGCCCGGAGCTGATGGATCTGGTTGTGAAAAAGGTCTGCCAGGAAGAGTTCAGAAGGCTGTTTCCAGACCTTTTTTCCAGAGCAGTCTCCAGGGAGCTGACACGCACCGTAAAATATCTGCTTTCCAGTTCCGAATTCCAGGCACATGTTTTCACAAAATCCAAAGATCCTCTTCTTTATGAACTTGTGCAAAGATCCAGGGATGAGGAAATATTGGATCTGATGCTGGCAAAAGGAACTGTGGAACTGCAGGTCGAACTGCTGCCTGCAGTGAAGACAAAGGAAACAGCGGCTAAACTCAGAATCGAGCTGCTGAAAGGGCCTAAGGATCGGAAGCTCGCTGCGATTGAGGCGGTGTCGACTTATGCTGCAGCCGAATACCTGATCGAGAAAGGTCTTGACCCTGACCAGGAAGAAGGCTTTGAAGTCCCGCTTACAATCACCAGTGAACCAGAAGTCGCCAGAGCCCTGCTTGCCCATGGCGCTGACCTGAACATACTGCTCTCCAACAGGAAAAACCCTGGTGCCACCAAGGACTGCCTGTTGAGCAGGGTCAAGAATCGGGCGATTGCGGACCTGCTGATCGCGAGCGGCCTGGATCTGAAAAAAAAGGGGCCTCTCGGCAACACAATGCTGCATTGTGAAGTAATCACCAGTGAAATTGCCTTGATGCTGCTCGATTACGGGATTTCTCCCAATGAACGCGACAACTCGGGCAGAACTCCCATTTTCTGCATGCCGAACAATCTGCCTGTGGCGAAACTGCTGCTCGACCGGGGAGCTGACCCGAAGATCCGGGACAAGGCCGGCAATACACCGCTCTTCTGCTCCTATTTCGATCCTGAGGTGGCGAAACTGCTGCTGTCCAGAGGGCTGTCTGCAAATGATACCAATGAGGCGGGTGACACTCCGCTGCATTTAATCAGTTTTGATACTGAAAGCGTCGAATTCCTGATCAGAAATGGAGCGGATGTGAACGCCAGGAACAGGAAAGGCGAAACTCCCATTTTTGGATTGAGCAAAAAGCCTTATATTCTGAAAATTCTGATTGCCCATGGTGCTGACCCTAAAGCAGTGAATCTGGAAGGGAAAAATGCCGCAGATGTAAATGTGGGCATTGAGTCCCAGAAATTTCTCTCTGATCAGGGAGTGACTGCCAAGCGGAAAAATGATCTGAAGCGCGGCTCAGACCTTCAGGAATATCTGAAATCAGTAAAATCAGGGGAAGACATCCTGGCCGAGTACCCTTTAAGAAGCAAGCCGGTGATGGAAGAGAGGATGTATAGGTATCCTTTCTTCAAGCATATTTATGAGGATTGTTACAGATTCCTCGCCAATCCTATTTACCCGGAATCTCACGACGAAGCCATCAGCCAAGGAATCGAGCTGATCGACATTTTTCTCAAAAAAGGCGGGAAGCCGGATCTCCAGTCAATGGGCATGACCCTGATGATGATGATGCCGTACCCTAAACCAGTCAGGATGCTGCTTGATGCCGGGGCAGATCCTTTTGCCGCTGACAGCCTGGGCAGGACCCCGCTTTTTTATGCGGCTGACCTGGAGAACAATCAGGAAGCAGTGGAAATGCTGGTTTCCGCAGTAACCCGGAAAGGTGTCAAGCTGGCCGACCTGACCGACAAGAAAGGCTGCAATCTGCTGATGACCTGCAGGAAAGAGTATACCGATTACTTCCTCAAACAGGGAGTTCCGGTGAATGCCACTGACAAAACCGGGCGCACAGTTCTGATGGGACCGTCAATGTTCGGAGATAAACTGGATAAACTCATCGCTGCCGGGGCAGACTGCAACGCAGTGGACTCAAACGGTGACTCAGCCCTGCATCACGCTGTCCTCCGGTGCATCAAGGCTTCAGTGGAGAGGCTGCTCAAGGCAAACGCCAACCCGGTGATCAGAAACAAGCAGGGAAAAACCCCGCTGGATGTAGCCCTGACCATGGCTGAAAAAAAGGCGGTTTCAGACTATATGATGAATGATCTGCTGACCATCATCGAACTTTTAAAGCAGGCAGAGAGGAAAAAGTGATCACTCCTTGAGCAGCTTTTTCCACTTGTAGATCTTTTCCAGGGCACGCATGGGAGTAAGCTTGTCAGGGTTGGTTTCCAGCAGATCCTCGGCAATCGATTTCAGGGAATCTTCTGTGGTGACCTTGCGCTGCTCGCTGATCCCGCCAAACAGGTCCATCTGAGAAACCATCTCGAGCGAAGGCAGCTTCTCGAACACAGGTTCCGCTACGCCGCCGGCCTTTTCACGCTCCAGTTCGAGCAGCAGCTCCCTGGCCCGCCTGATCACTTCCTCAGGCAACCCGGCTAGTCTTGCCACTTCGATGCCGTAACTGCGGTTCGCCTTGCCTGGCACCACTTTATGCAGGAACACCACTTCCTCATTCTCCTCAGCTACAGCCATGGAAAGATTCACTACTTTATCGTGGGTCTGGGATAATTGAGTGATTTCGTGATAATGGGTGGCGAACAGTGTCTTAGCGCCCAGGTGCCGCGAGGAATAGAGATACTCCGCCACAGCCCAGGCGATCGCCAGTCCATCGAAAGTGCTTGTGCCACGGCCGATCTCATCGAGTATGATCAGGCTGGCTGAGGTGGCATGCCTCAGAATGTTGGCGGTTTCCTTCATTTCCACCATGAAGGTGGATTCGCCTCTGGCCAGATTGTCTGAAGCACCGACCCTGGTGAGTATCCTGTCAACCAGGCAGAGATCTGCAGATTCGGCAGGCACGAAACTGCCCATCTGCGCCATCAGGGCGATCAGGGCCACCTGCCGGATGTAAGTGGATTTCCCGGCCATATTGGGTCCGGTCAGGATCACCAGGCGCTCCCGCTCGTTATCCAGACTGGTGTCATTGCCTGTGAAAAGAGTATCGCTCAGCATGCGTTCCACAACCGGATGGCGTCCCCCGCGTACTGTAAAGGAGGTCCCGTCATTGATCTCAGGCCTGACATAATTGTACTCGTAGGAAACACGTCCCAGCGAGAGATACACATCCAGTTCGGCCAGGATTCTGGCGTTTTTCCTGATCTCTGCTTCGCATGATTTCACCTGAACCACCAGATCCTGGAAAATGCCGTCCTCCAGTTCCTTGATCCGCTCCTCAGATCCCAGTATCACTGATTCTTTTTCCTTCAGTTCCTGTGTATAATAACGTTCACCGCCGGCAATTGTCTGCTTGCGGATGTATTCCTGCGGCACCCGCTCGAGCTGGCCTTTGGAAACTTCGATGTAATAACCAAACACCTTGTTGAACTTTACTTTGAGATTCCTGATCCCAGTTTTGTCGCGCTCGCGCTGCTCCAGAGTACCGAGATAAACCTTGCATTCGGTGATCACCCGCTTGAATTCATCCAGTTCTGAGGAAAACCCGTCCCTGATGAAATGCCTTCGCTCAACAGAGGATGCGTCATCGTAGAGAGCCCGGTCGAGCAATCCGGCAAGTTCAGGGAGCGGATCCAGTCCTCTGCAGAGTTCATTAGCCCGCTCCGTGGAGACGAGTTTTCCAACCCTGGGAATCGCCTGCAGCGATTTCTTCAAAAGCAGCAGGTCCCGTAAACCTGCAATCCTGGATTCAAGCCTGGAGATGATCCGTTCGAGATCGGCAACTCCGGACAACTGTTCCTGAATGCCTGGCAGGAGTGTCGGCAGGTCGTGGAATTCGGCGATGATCCTTTGTCTCTGCAGCACTGCTTCCCGGGAAAGAAGCGGAAAACTGATCCACTTTTTCAGAAGCCTCCCGCCCATCGCTGTCACTGTCCTGTCCAGCACATGGCAGAAAGTGGCGCGCCTGTCCCCTGAAAACGAATCGAGCAGCTCCAGATTCCGGAAAGTAGCGGCGTCCAGCACCATGTATTCATTTTCCTCGTAATAATCCGCTTTCTGGAGATAGGTCATTTCCGACATCTGGGTGGATTTCAGGTAATCCAGCAGAAAACCCGAGGCTGACCTGGCTTCGGGTTTACCCCTGAAAACCTCCAGATCCCCGAAATGACGCTGAAAAACCAGCTGAGCATCAGGCTCCTCAATTTCCCTGCCGTCAGGCCTGCGGGCACGGCATAATCCTAAATAGCGCACGAGATTCTGAATTTTTTTATCGGATCCGGCTGGACCGCAGAGCAGAACTTCAGCAGGCTTGAGCCGTGAAAGCTCTGCCTCCAGCTTCTCATAGCTCAGCGGGAACTGGGTGCAAAAGAAATCGGCGGTAGAGATGTCGCAGTAGGCAATCGCCAGATTCCCATTTCCAGAGCAGATGCTGAGCATGAAATTGTGCTTCTTCTCTTCAGGCAGGTTCTCTTCCAGCAGCGTGCCGGGCGTGATCGTGCGGATCACCTCGCGCTTCACGATGCCCTTCGCCTTGCGCGGGTCTTCCATCTGATCGCAG